>JAHEYW010000227.1 GCA_023251395.1 Bacteroidales bacterium | reverse complement strand
CCATCTGCATCATTTTATCCCGAGATCCTCAATCGGACTCCTGATGGACGATAAATTCCGCCGGCTGACATGCGTGTATATCTCTGTCGTCCTGGTGCTCTTGTGTCCTAATAACTCCTGGATGTACCTGATATCCAGACCGCTCTCATGCAGGTGAGTTGCATAACTGTGCCGCAAACTGTGAACCCCTACTTCCCTCTTTATCCCAGCCTTCTTTAACGCTCCCTTAAATACCCGGTATACACTCTCCGATGAATACTTACCTCCCCCCTGCCCCTCAAAAAGATACTCCTTAGGCATATACCCTCCCGTGTACTGCCCAATCTTCTCCCATACCATCTCCGAAACCGGTACAATCCTGTCAACCTTACCCTTCCCTTCCCGGATATGTAATATACTTCTCTCACGATCAAGATCTGACAACTTAATATTTGTTATCTCCCCCCTCCTTAAACCACAGGAATAAATCAGCCATAACAACAACCTGTGCTTGTCATTCTTCGTTGCACTCAGTATTCTCTTCACCTCTTCCTTCGAAAAAACCTTGGGCAATGACCTGCTCCGCCTGGGACGCACAAATAACCTTACATCGAGCCTCTTTCTCCCCGATATCTTAAAGAATACCTTAATGGCAGAGATCATCTGATTCTGATATGAAGAAGAATAGCCATTCCTGATTATAAAATCATTAACAAAATCCGTCACTTCCCTGTTAGTGATCTTCAAGGGATCCTTGTCGTTATAATATTTGAAAAACAAAGTAAGCAAAGGAAGATACGATTCACTCGTCCTTCCTGAATACCTCATCTCGCCAAGATGCTTTTCCATAAGCCCAAGAGCTTCCTGTGCCCTGCTTCCAAGCTCCCTCGAACGTATCTCATCGCCCGTCTCCTTGCGCAGCGCTATTAATGCTTCAGGGACTTTCCCTTTTAATATCCTGACTTCAACTCCCCGGTATGTGAAGAAATCAGAAATAGAATCAACCGTTACAGGCGACCATGGAAGCAGAAACTGTTTGCTTATTTTATCATATCGCAATCCACTGTAAGAGGCTATCTCCTCTACCCAGACCGGATCATACTGCCCGGTAAACTTTACCGACAGCTGCCCGTCTGTTTCGTTTATCTTTAATTCAACAGGATCAAAACTTTTACGCCCTTCTGCTGTTTTTAAGATCCTGGTTACAGGTATCAGATCATTATCAGGCGGTTCCTCTTTCTGGTCCCGGATCTTATGCCTTCCCTTAACCGGTTCCGGACTAATTGCAGCCGAAACAGGATTGTTCTGTTTTGTTTTTTTAGACTCGGATTTCAGCGCCGAAGCATCAATCTCAGCATAGCCATTAATGATACGCTCAACTTCCTGAAGTGCATCCTCATTATCATCGATATACCAGCATTTGTGAGTACCACTGTAGGCTATCCTGTTAATAGATCTGATCAAAGGATTTAGTTTTACATCATAGTCGAAAAACAATCCTATCCTCCACCTTTCCCGGTGGAAAAACCTTTTTAGCACGAGGGTTTTCATTAAGATAAAAGATTAAAGTAAAAAGACAAAAGTTAAAGTAAAAAGACAAAAGTGAGGAAATGGTAATTAAAGTATTTATCTGGATTTCCGGATAATTGCGCCGAGGATCTTTTTTAATTCAGCTGATTCATTTATTAGCCAATCCACCTGCTCAATGTTTATTTCACTGACAGTTCTCTTTATTAGTCTCAATCAATAGTTTGATTCCCGCATCTACCGAAGTGAGATTCTCACTTTATTAACGAAATCAGGTTTTGAAGAACCGCCTTGTGATTCTTCATAATTGGCCCCGGACGAACAGGCACTCTTTGATAACTGATGTCTGATTGTCTTATTTTCAGGTGAATAAGGAATTGTCTATAAAAATTCAATGGTCTTAACCGCAAATTCAAATAATCTCTCACATAAATCATTATTCATTCTATCCATTCTGACTATTTCTTAATAATTTTTGTATTTCCTCTTTTGTCTTTCGCCTTTTGCCTTTTGTCTTTGTCTTTTGTCTTCTCAAAGCTCCGCCGCGTCAGTCACAAATGATAAACCCTTTGACTTCACACCTTATCCCCTCTAATACTTCAATTATGGCTGACAAATGACTTTCAATATAAAAGGAAAGTTAAACAAAAGATTTTTATTCCGAACCTGGTTTTAAGGGATTCTTTCATTTAATCCTGAACCACTTAAGATGCTTGTTCTTTTTGTATTTATCCGCGTTATTAAATATCTGTTCGTATTGAATAAAATTCCGGCAATTATCTATCGATCTGAACTCCTCATAATATGCATTTGAAAAACCTATCATCGATGCTGCCAGAACGATAAAGAACCAGTTTGGCATCCATCTGAAACGTCTCTTTCGTTTATATCTGAATTTCTTTTTTGATCTATCCATTCGCTATTCAGTAAATGTTTCCATAATGAGTTTCTTACATCGTTGTAAATCTCACCGGCAGAACTGAATCGTTCTACCATGTCCGACCCGCCTAAAGAAACATTGTGGCCATCAGTGAATAGTCTCGGGATATATTGATTAATTAATATCAGTTGAGCTCTGCAATTATTGCTGAATATTCTGGTCTGTAATAAATAAAGCACTCTTAATTTTCTGTTATAAAAATTGCGGTATTCTCTTTCCCATAATTGTGAAGGCAGATTGGATGAAACTGCTGATTTTATGAGATTGAAATGAACAGACTTTGAAACTTTGGTTTTTGAATCATACCTGGTGATCCATTCAGTTACTTTCAGATATTTAACATTCGCCTTATAAGAAGAAATATCGTTGCTGAATCCAACCAGACTTAGAAATAATAAGAAAGAGAATATGAATTTACTCAGAATCCTCATTTGTGCTTGCTTCGGAATAATGCCCTATCTTTAATCAAAGGTAACAAATGCTCCAGTTTGACTAATTGATCTGATAAAATTATGCTATTATTTTCTGGTTTTGCCTGAATATCATTCCGTTTGCTTAAACACATTAAAGGCGGGAGTGTGAATTCCCTTTTTTAATTTGTCGCATTAAATCTGGTATCAGTTATGGAAAATCGGATAATTATTAGTTATTTTTATAAACTTTAATCTGATGGTTATGAAAAAAATGTATGCTTTCTTAGGCTTTCTGATATTTGCCGCTCTGGTTATTCTTAATCCTCTATCTGCTCAGGGAACAGGATCATCTGATAAACCAACTTCCCGAACTGTTGAAGATAGCGGTACTGGTCCGTACAGTGCATTAATGCTTACGGAATCATCTTTGCCTACACATACCGTTTTCAGACCGAAAGATCTGAGTGTATTTGGAGAAAAGAACAAGCTGCCGATAATTGCCTGGGGCAATGGCGCCTGCGCTAATTCTCCATGGGAACATGTAAACTTTTTGTCGGAAGTAGCTTCATATGGCTTCCTGGTAATAGCAATTGGTCCGATGCCTCAGGAAGGACAAAGAGGTGGTGGCAGATCGACATCATCCCAATTAACCGACGCAATAAACTGGGCAATTGCTCAAAATAGCGACAAAACAAGTCCATATTATGGTAAGATCGATATTTCCAAAATAGCTGTAAGCGGCATGTCATGCGGCGGATTGCAGACACTCGAGATCGCTCCTGATCCGCGTATAACAACTGCAGTTATCTGCAACAGCGGCATTCTGGGAAATCCCGGAACGGGAATGGCTGGTATGCCAGATCTGAAAAAAGATTATCTGTTAAAGTTGCATTCTCCAACCCTTTATATTCTCGGTGGTGAGACTGATATTGCCTATGCAAACGGAATGGATGACTTCAGGCGCATAAACCATGTACCTGTCTTCGTTGCAAATATGAATGGTATCGGACATGGCGGAACATATTCAAAACCTCACGGTGGAGAATTTGCGAAAGTAGCAACAGCATGGTATAAATGGCAGCTGAAAGGTGATAATGAGGCCGGTAAAATGTTCACTGGTGACCCATGCGGTCTTTCACAGAATCCCAACTGGAAGGTGGAAAAGAAAAATATTCTCTGAATAAACTAACCTCCATGAAGGAGGAATATAATAGAAGGCCTGCAAGACAATTTCTTACAAGCCTTTTTTTCTTACAATTCACTATCGTACTTCTATAAAAGATTAAAACAGATTAATCCAGATGCTGAATAGTCAATCTTTTCCCCTATGTCTTTTGTCTTTTACCTGTCGCCTGAGGCCTGTAGCTTGCCACCTTGCTACAGCTCTCTTATCCTAATATCCCTGAACCTGATCTTCAGTTCATCGTTCTGGTGAAGCTGCAGGGCAATGTGTCCGCGCTTGCCGACATTGTGTTTCAGGTGAGCCTCATTGCCAAGTACTTCGGCTCCATCCCAGTCGGTCCTGACTATTCCGTTGACAATCGTTTTTACATGCATTCCCTTGCAGATGATTGTAAGATCATTCCAGCCCTCTTCCCAATATTTGAATTTGTACTTTTCGGGTTTGTACTTTTGAGGTATATTCCAGTTTGGGAGACTCGGCACCAGCCAGCGCTGTTCTTCGACTGTCTCATCATAGATCAGACCCGTACGCCATGAACTGGCTTCCGGGGGATGAATATCAACCTGCGGTCCGTTCATACGGCCGCCCTCGAGAATTGTGTCATACCTGCTGCGGAATTGTACCCCGCAATTACCAGGAGAATCGCGATAAGCAAGGAACTTAAGCTGAAGCTCAAAATCCTCAAACTCACTGTCTGTTACCAGCCATACATGGTTGTGGTCCTTCCTGCCAATCGAGTTGCAAAGGATCTCCCCGTTTTCGACAGTCCAGAAGGTTTTGGCACGATCCGGCTGCCGGCATTGGATTGTCCAGCCTGTGAGGTCTTTCCCATTAAAGAGATTCTTCCATCTGTTTGCTTTAAATCCTGAAACCAGGAGAGTACCGGCGAGGCACAGAACTATTACATATTTTGATCCATTCATCATTATTGCTTATTGATTGTTTAAAGATAGTCAACCACCATCATTTCTCTTTCTATTCCGCATTATTTAATAGACTCTGATGCATAGGTAATTAACAATCAGCCGCGACCATTTAATAACTAAATCAAGGCATTAACTCTTACCAATCTGGTTAAAGGGAAAAATAAAAGGTGGCTATCTCTCCTTTACTGGAACTTAGTCCTTTTGCTTCGGGCCGGAGATTTCCTTGCAGGCGCAGCTGTCTGAGGGAACCGGTAGTTGCTAATTATATTTGCGTTATACATATCACCTGCAAATTTA
>JAHEYW010000034.1 GCA_023251395.1 Bacteroidales bacterium | reverse complement strand
AAGAAGGTAGAAGATAACCAGGATATCGCCTTTAAAGCCAGATGTTATGTTGAATAAAGGAAGCAATATGAATACGCCTGCCATTGTTGCCCCAAAAACAGCAAATACCGGAGTAAGTAAAAAAATCCCCGGAGAGCCTTCTTTTGGCAGGATTGTCTCTTTTACAAGCAATAATTTGAAGAAATCATAAAATGGTTGCAGAAGGGGCGGCCCTTTTCTGAACTGAACCCTTGCCGTTATTTTCCGGTCAAACCATGAAAGGAATGCACCGGTCACACCCGCAAAGAGCAAACCAGGGAAAATGATAAAATAGAATAGATCCAGTGCCATTTAAAATTAGAATTTATTCTTTTTCTGAAGGATACATGTATTCTCTAATTAGAATTCTGTCATTCAGGCTATATATATTTTTTTCCGGTGATTCACCGGCATCAGTAATAATTACGGTTCCCTCAGGGCTTGCTTCAACGAACTTCTTTAACTCCTTTTCGTCATTAAGATCATATAAAAGATCCCTGTTCCGTTGATGGGTAAAGAAATCAGTCATTATAGTACCAAAAGGGCAGATTGTGACACAAGATTTACATGAGACACAAAGATTTGTATGTCTGGTAATAATTCCGGTCTCATCCTTCTCCAATGCATCAGAAGGGCAAACATCAATACAGGGTGCCTCTTTACATCTTCTGCATGTATACCTGAAGATTGCAAGTTCCCTGATAGTTTTCAATCCATTAATATTTAAATAGGGATAAAACAGGCCTTCGGGTAAGGTCTCTTCCGGATTGCGTGATAAAAATTCACGAAGTTTGATCATATCAATAAGAACTTTGCTGGCCATTTAAAATCAGATAATAAGTTGGTTCATTAATTGAAACCTCGTATCACTGAGCCTATGTGATATAGTCTGCGCTATCTTAGTCATAGTTTTGAAACCGAATTCACAATCGTTCTGAAAAGTCTGATTCAGCTTTTCTGAATCGATAGCCAAAACTCTTGTTGGGCAGGTTGCCATAACCCATGCTGTTGAAATGTAAGGTCTGAATACAGCCGACCAGGAAAAAAGCTCTCCCTCTTCAAGAGTGCCAAGATGGATTCTCTTTTCTCCGGCAATACTTATTCCCATGGAGAGGCAACCTGACAGGAGTATATATACTTCATGAAGCTCATCATACTGTTCAAATAGTATTTCTTTAACCTTAAAGTGTTTTATTGAACTGATTGCTAAGATGGTTTGCAGCTGTTTATCAGAATAGCTTTCAAAAAATCTTATATTTTTCAATTCATTAATAGTCAATTCCATTTTGAATAATTTTTAACAGTCAGTTATTTTCTGAGTTCATTTCCAGATTTCAGGATTGTGCTTAATCTCCCCATATGTAAATACAGGACCATCCTTACAAACAAAAAACTCACCCATCATGCAATGGCCGCATTTACCAAGTCCGCATGACATATTCTTTTCCATTGAAAGATAGATCTGGTTGTCCGTGAATCCCATTTCCAGCAGACGGATAGTGCCGAATTTCATCATTACAGGCGGGCCACAAACTATTGCAATACTTTTATTAATATTTATTCTTACTCTGTTAAGGAGAGTGGTTACAACACCGACTGATTCTGTCCATCCTTCATCAGGCTTATCAACAGTTCTGAATGCCTCGAACTTTTCAATATTATTAAGTCTCTTGAAAAGAGGTTTATAAATGCAATCTTCCGGGGTTTTTGAACCATAGCACAGAGTGACTTTCTCCAGCTTATCCTTCATGCTTTCGAGCTTATAAAGCAACGATCTGATCGGAGCCAGTCCACATCCACCTCCAAGTATCAGTATCTCTTTCCCTTCAAATACTTCAACCGGGTAACCTCTGCCATATGGTCCCCTGATTCCCATATTTACATCAGATTTCAGATTGTGCATGTATTCAGTAACATATCCCGTTTTCATAACAGTTACTTCAAGCATGTCAGTGATTAATGGGGAAGAAGATGGAGTGAATGGGGCTTCTCCTATACCGTCAACAGATAATTCAATGAACTGTCCTGTTTCAAATGAGAATTCATGTTCCGGTGCAAGAACAAATGTTTTTATCAGCGGTGATTCAGTAATAACATCTGTCAGTCTCGCTTTAATGGGTTTATATATATTATTATTGTCAAACATGCCGGGTTACTTAACCAGTTCCATTATAAGTTCATTTTTGTTTATTTTTCCAAGGCATGAATCTATGCACCTGCCACAACCAGTACATGCTGTAGACCTGTATTTCTTTGGTTTCCAGACATACTTGCACATATACCGGTTCCTGAACCTTTCAGAAAGTTCATAGAGAGCATCTTCCCCTCCGGCTACCCTTTCGAATCCAGGATACTGACAAGTATCCATCTGCTTTACTTTTTCAAATCCTGGCTTATCAATTAAAAGGAAACAGCTACAGGTAGGACATATTGTTGTACAGGAACCACATGATACACAATCAGATGAATATTTTTTCCAGATATTTTTGCCTGCAGATTCCAGTAATTTTCCGCTTCTTGCATAATCAGGAAGGCCTTTGTTCTTCTCTGTCAGAGTTTTTTCCACCTCTGTGTTGTTGTTTTCAACAGATTCCACGAAATTCTTATCTTCCAACAATTGAGCATTGATGACAGTTTTAATAAAAGCCTCTCCTTTATCAGTAATGCATCTGAATATCATGGTCCCATTTAATTGACTAACCGACATATCAGCTATCCTTGTTGTGAAAGGTTTTATACCATATGAAACACAATGACAATTATCCCTGTAGCTGAAACAATCGGTTGCAACTATAATTGTATTCTTTCTGCGCCAGTTGAAAAACATATCCTTAAAATCCCGGTCGAGGTAGATCTCATCAAGAAGGCTTAACCCTTCTATGTCACAGTTAGGAGCACCAATAATAATTCTGGGGCTATCTGAATCTCTATCAGCAGTTACATTTTCTCTTGGTGGCAGAAAAAAAGTCTTTAGAGAAGTTACAGGTCGCGGGCAATTATATTTTATATTATCTATATCAGCAGGTCGGAGGAATTCAAAATCTAGCCCCAGATCGTTACTTACTGTAGCGAAAATAGTATGGGACAAAAGAAGTTGATCCAGCTTTTTATCCCATTCCGATTTTGTTGTAATATAATACCTCATTTATGTGAGAAGTATCACATATAAAATTAAGATCAAAGATTATTAATGTCAATAAAAATCCTATAAATAATTTTAGTGATATAAATATTATTATTATTAAATATCAGTATAACAGTGCGTTAAAAAACATATTAATAATTTGAAAATAATTATTTAACTTGCATTATGATATAAGCAAAATATATTTGATGTGAAACAAATCACAAAATACGTTATTAAAAACAGTCTGAAGAGGATATTTCTTTACAGGGCTTGTCTCGTAAGACTAAAACGAATGGGTGTAGAAAAGGTATTCTCTTTTACACTTGGTCATGAAACTGGAGTAAGTGCTGCCCAGGTCAGGAAGGATTTCTCCGAATTTGGCATAAAAGGCAATAAAAGAGGTGGTTATGAGATAGATGAACTACTTACCATAATGGAAAATATATTCCACAAGAACAAAGATCACAATATTGTCCTGATCGGAATGGGGAATATGGGACAGTCACTTTCCAAGTACAGCAGGTTCATACAACGTAACATGAATATTGTAGCGACTTTTGATATTGATCCTTTCAAGCAGAAAATGAGATCTGAGATACAGGTCTATCCAATGAACAGGCTCAAGGAAATTATCGAGAGGTTCAGGGTGAAGGTCGCCATTATTGCTGTAACGGAGATTTCTGCACAGGAGGTTGCTGATGAACTGATCCGTCACGGAATAATGGGTATTGTAAATTTTGCACCAGTCCTGCTGAAAGTGCCACAAAATATAGTAGTGAACAATGTTAACCTGTGTGACGAACTTGAGAGTGTTATATATATTGTACACAACAACATGAAAGCGGATAGCTTTAAAAATATCGAACTATTATACAAGGATATGAGATATTAATCAGGGGACTGGTACAGGGTGTCGGTTTCCGGCCGTTTATCTACCGTCTTGCAAGGAAGAACAATCTTAAAGGCGAGGTGGATAACAGGACAGATGGAGTCTTTGTATCAGTTGAAGGTGAGGAAAAAGATATCCTGAACTTTAGAAATCAGATAATGATCTCTCCACCAGAAGCTTCAAATATTAAAACAATTGAGGTGAGGTCAGGTAAAATTAATGGTTATCACGATTTTACTATCGCCCTTAGTAAAAATACTGAACTTGATACAACAGAGATAAGCCCCGACATTGCTGTATGTCATGATTGTCTTGAAGATCTCGAATCAGATCCTGAACGGATTAATTATCCTTTTGTGAATTGCACCAATTGCGGGCCAAGATTTACGATAATAGAAAAGCTTCCCTATGACAGACAGTTTACCTCTATGGAGAGATTCCAAATGTGCCCTGATTGTGAGAGAGAGTATCATGATACAGATAACAGGCGATTTCACGCCCAACCAGTTGCATGTAATAAATGTGGCCCGGAATATGAACTCTGGAACGATGGAAAGATTGTTAAAGGTATTGAAGAAATTCTGAGTACAGTTGCAGAAAAAATACGTAATGGAGAGACGATAGCAATTAAGGGAATGGGAGGTTATAACCTTGTATGTGACGCCCTTAATGAAGAAGCAGTATCCAGGCTCAGAGAAAGAAAATACCGCGACTCAAAGCCTTTTGCCGTTCTTTTTAGGAATATTGATTGCGTGAAGGATTTTTGTTACTGCAGCAAGGAAGAGGAATCTGCACTCAAATCATGGAAACGGCCTATAGTCATACTTCAGGAAAAGAAAAAACTTGCGCCATCCCTCAGTAAAGGTTTGAACACAACTGGTGCTCTGCTTCCATATATGCCATTTCATTATCTGCTTCTTAACAGAATTAAAAGCCCTGCCATCGTTCTTACAAGCGGAAACTTCTCTGAAGAACCTATTGTTATTGATGACAGAATTGCCAGTAAGAAATTCCCTGTTTTAGCTGATTCAATAGTCAGTCATAACAGGCAAATACTCAACAGGTGTGATGATTCAGTCGTAAGAGTAATGTCAAATGAAGTTTCAATTCTCAGACGTTCAAGGGGTTATGTGCCATTGCCTGTTGACCTTCCTTTTGATGTTGGAGGAATACTTTCTGTGGGTGCGGATCAAAAAAACACATTTTGCCTCGGAAAAGGTAAACAGGCGGTAATGAGCCAGTACATCGGAGATCTAAAGAATCTGCCAACTTTTGAGTTTTTCAAAGAATCTGTTGACAGGTTCAGCAAAATGTTCAATTTCAAACCTGTTCGCCTGGCTTGTGATCTTCATCCTGATTACATTTCTTCAAATTTTGCAGAGCAACTGAGTGAAAATCTGAAAATTCCCCTGATAAGAGTCCAGCATCACCATGCACATATAGCATCATGTATGGCTGAGAATCAGCTTAATGAAAAGGTAATTGGGATTTGTATGGATGGTACAGGATTCGGAGATGATGGAAATATTTGGGGTGGAGAGTTTCTTCTTGCTGACCTGAAAGGATATGAACGATTTGCTCATTTCGATTATGTGCCAATGCCGGGAGGTGATAAAGCTGCAGATGAACCCTGGAGAATGGCATTCTCTTACTTATTTAAATATTTTGGTGATTCCTCATATTTAAATTCAATCCCTGCATTCCAGACAATTCCCGATAATCAGGTTTCAGGTATAAGGGAGGTATTAAGAAAAAATATTAATTGCCCTCTTTCATCGGGTGCAGGAAGATTATTTGATGCTGTTTCCTCAATCATGGGAATATGTAATTATTCCGGTTTTGATTCTGAGGCTCCAATACGATTAGAATCTGTTGCCTCGTATTCTGTTTCTGATCATTATCCGTTCCATCTGGCTGATAAAGTTGTATTTGATGAAACAATTAAATCAATCATAAATGACCTCCAAAATTTTGATATTTCTGTCATTTCAGCAAAATTTCATAATACAATAGCAATGGCTATTGCCGAAATGGCTATGAGAATGAGAGAGGAAACCTCACTCAATAAAGTTGTCCTGTCAGGAGGTGTCTTCCAGAATAAATATTTATTTACTCGCCTTTGCAGGCTATTAGTAGACAGACATTTTGAGATCTTTTCAAACCATTCAGTACCATCGAATGACGGTGGCGTTTCATTAGGTCAGATTGTAATAGCATCAAATTACAAATAATATGTGCCTGAGCATCCCAGCGAAAGTGATCAGAATTGAAGGGCAGATTGCAGAAGTATCGGCAGGCGGCTCAATATTCAGAGCCGGGATACAGTTCCTCGAGAATGTCCATGTTGGAGATTACATCCTTTTGCATACAGGTTTTGCAATACAGAAAATTGACGAAAATGAAGCAATGGAGACCCTCAACCTGCTTCGTGAAATAAATGATATCGTGGATTAATTTTCTTATGAAATACATTGACGAATATCGTGACAGGGAGCTGATATCTTTATTGATTAAAAGGATAAGGCATGAAGCAACAGGTAATTACCGTTTCATGGAGGTATGTGGCGGTCACACTGCAGCAATACGCAGATTTGGTATTCAATCAATGATACCTGAAAATATTGCACTATTATCGGGGCCTGGTTGCCCAGTATGTGTTACAGGTAACTTATTCATCGACAAAGCAATCACTTTTTCACATTTCGATGATGTTATCATAACAACTTTTGGGGATTTGATAAGAGTTCCAGGCTCCAATTCCTCGCTCGAAAAAGAAAAATCAAAAGGTTATGATATCCGGATAGTGTTCTCCGGCCTTGATGCCCTTGATATTGCCAAAACAGAATCAAATAAAAAAATAGTCTTTCCGGGTATCGGATTTGAGACAACGGCTCCCGGAACAGCAGCAACGATAAAAGAAGCTTTCTCAAATGGATTGGATAATTATTATGTACTCAGCTCACATAAAATAATGCCTCCGGCAATAGAAGAAGTAATAAAGGATGGAGCAGCGATTCATGGTTTTATCTGTCCCGGTCATGTAGCAGCAATTACAGGTTCTTCCATTTTCGATTTTATTTCTGAAAAATATCATCTCTCATGCGTAGTTTCAGGCTTTGAGCCAGTTGATATTCTTCAGTCAATTCTTCTGCTTATAAGGCAGGTAAATACAGGTTGCCCCGGAACAGAAATAGAGTATTCTAGAGCAGTAACAAAGGAGGGTAACAGGAAAGCACGCATGATTATTGAAGAAGTTTTTGAATTATGCGATGAGGATTGGCGGGGCTTTGGTTCGATATCATCAAGCGGTCTAAAGATCAGGGATAAATATGGGCAGCATGATGCTGAAAAAAGGATTCCCATTAATGTTAAACCTGCCAGTGATAACGATTTATGTATCTGTAATCAAATTCTAAGGGGAATTAAGACTCCTGATAATTGCGCCCTATACAAATTAAAATGTTCCCCGGAAAGCCCTGTTGGAGCCTGTATGGTATCTGAAGAGGGTACCTGTAATATTTACTTCAGATATGGAAGCAAAAACTGAACTTGTCTCGATGAGTCATGGTAGCGGAGGAAAACTTACGGGCCGGTTGATCCGTGAAGTTTTCATTTCAAGATTTGGAATGGCTGAACCACTTACTGACTCAGCTGTTGTGGATTACGAAGAACAGCGGCTCGCTTTTACTACCGATTCCTATGTGATTGACCCGGTTTTCTTCCCTGGCGGAAATATAGGGAAGCTTGCCGTCTGCGGAACTATAAACGACCTGGCCGTATCGGGGGCGATTCCAAAATACATTTCAGCTGCATTCATAATTGAGGAGGGTTTTCATATCGATAGTTTGAAGCTGATTGCTGATTCTATGGCGTTTGAAGCTGAAAAAGCTGGTGTGAAAATTATTACCGGAGATACAAAGGTCGTTGAAAAAGGAAAATGCGACAGTATCTTTATTTCTACCTCAGGAATAGGTATTCTTCCGGCAGACCGGGTACATATCGGGGCTGCTTCAAGAGTAAAACCTGGTGACAAACTGATAATAAACGGTCCGGTAGGGAACCATTCGATAGCAGTTCTGGGAGCCCGCAAGGATCTTGGTTTTGTCTCAGCAGTTGAGTCTGATTGTGCCTCCTTGAATATACTTACCGGAAAGATATTGAATGAGTGCCGTGAGATTCACTTTATGAGAGATCTTACCAGGGGCGGACTTGTAACTGTCCTTTGTGAACTTGCAGGTATGTGTGGTAACGGGATACTTATTAATGAGTCATGTATACCAGTTGATGAGGCAGTTAAAGGAATATGTGAGATCCTGGGATTTGATCCTCTTTCCCTGGCAAATGAAGGAAAAGTTCTGATAGTTGTGAAAAAGGACGAATGTGAAAAGGTACTTAAAATAATGAGAAAGGACCCGGCTGGCTTTTCTGCCTCAGAGATCGGGGAAATTATAGCTGATAAAGAAAATAAAGTTATTCTAAAGACCCAGATTGGAGGTGAAAGGTTACTGATAATGCCAACAGGCATTCAACTTCCAAGAATCTGTTAAATAATTAATTATGCATGAAATAAGGATTGCGAATGATCTTTCAGAAATAGTTCTTGAGGTTGCTTCCAATGAAAAGCTCTCTGTTGTAAGCAGGGTTAATATCACCTTTGGTGAGATGGTGCAGATTGTACCGGAAATATTTGATTTTGCTTTCAGAGAAGCAGTAAGAGGCAGCATTGCTTCTGAAGCTGTAGTGAATTTTGAGATAATTAAAATTAAATTGAAATGTAGGGAATGTGGAAATGTTTTCAATCTGAATGGCAGTCGGTTTGCCTGCCAGGAATGCAATTCTTCAGATCTTGAAATTATAGCCGGAAAGGAAATGTTTGTTAAAAGTATAGAAGGAGAATAACAATGGAAATAAAAATTATGAAGAATATCCTTGACCGCAACCAGGACAAGGCTGATGAGGTAAGAAAATTACTTCGGGAGAAAAATGTAGTAATGGTCAATTTAATAAGTTCACCGGGTGCAGGAAAGACAACATTGCTTGAGCGGATCTGCGAAAACCTCGGGAACAAGATGAAGATAGGGATCATTGAGGGAGATATAACGACTGACAGGGACGGACAGAGACTTAAAAAATACAACATTCCAATTGTTGTCATAAATACTGAAGGAGGATGTCATCTTGATTCTCACAGTATATCCAAAGTTCTCGATTTGTTCGATCTTAATGCTCTTGATGTCCTGTTTGTAGAAAATGTTGGTAACCTTATCTGCCCTGCTCATTTCGACCTTGGTGAATCATTCAAAGTCGCAATGGTAAGTACTGCTGAAGGAGATGATAAACCCGAAAAATATCCAATGTTATTCAGAGAAGCGAAAGCTGTCTTGTTAAATAAGACAGATCTTATTCCTTATACCAACTTTAATTTAAGCAACTTCAAAAAAGACCTGATAAAAATTAATGCTCAGATTCCTCTGTTCGAGATCTCATGTACAAGTGGTGATGGATTAAGGGAGTGGTTTGAATGGCTGTCTGAGCAGCTTGATATCTTCATCAAAATTTAAATCCAAGCTTGATCTCCAGCCGTTTATAATATGTACTGTACTTATTGGTTAAATGAGAAACAATGTTCTCAGTGGTATAGCTCGTCTCGGCATACCTGAAGCAAAAACTCAGATAGGTCTCACTGTCCTCTCTGGCCCAGGATATTCCTGTACCTATTCCAAAAGAGGCACCGCCCTTGTATCTGGTTTGAATGTATGAAGGATTACCTGTACCTCCATTATCGTCCTTTCCAAGATGTTTCAATGTACCTCCCCTGAAGAAGATGAATGGAGTTGTTTTCCTGTCAGAAATAATAAATTTATATTCTGCAAATACCGGACTATAAGTCTGACCAATAAATTCAACACCTGCTCCGGCGCCAAAGATGTGATGGACATTATATGTATAATTTAACAGACAGTCGAAGCTGAAAGGTGCATCGTATTCATTCTTCTGTGATCCGACAAGAAAACCTGCCTCCATAGCCAAGCCAAATCCATTATTCTTTCTTCCTTCAAAACCTGAAGCTTCTTTTACAAACTTATCTACTTCTGCTGACTTAAATACAAAGATATTTTTATCAGTTGCGCGGATCTTGTACTGGTCATCAGAGATTTCCAGAAGTGTACCTTTTATAATACTTCCGTTTTTTAGATAAAGAACATCTCTGGTCTTTTGAGAGTATGAGTTTAATGTGCATAAAATCAAGGTAATAGCGAGCAGAATAGTTTTTTTCATATTAATATTTATTCAATATATGGAGTTTAGCATGATTTTTGTACATTTAAAGATAACTAATTCTAACCAAAATGAAAGCAAGTATCTTTCTAAAATTATTAGCCATAATTTGTGTGGCTATGGTTTTCTATACCTGTGAAGATTCCACTTACAGGGAATATAAAGCCTATACTCCTGTTTATATGTCATTCAATGATTTGCGTAGTGCTGTAAAGTCTGAACAAAACATTGATCTTCAAAATCCAGGTAAAATTTACTTTAAGGATAACTATCTTTTCATCATTGAGGAATTGAAGGGGTTCCATGTATACGACAACTCCGATCCTGCATCCCCGGTAAAGAAGAATTTTATCAAAGTCCCTGGCATTATTGACATGACCATTTCCGGGAATATTATGTATGCAGATAGTTATGTCGATATTGTAATACTTGATCTTCAGAATATTGCCAATATTAATGAGGTTGGAAGGATGAAAGATATTATTCCATATACAGTTCCGAAATACAATAATGATTATCCCATTGGTCGGGTTGATGAGGAAAAGGGGGTTGTTACTGGATGGGAGCTCAGAACGATCAGGGAGAGAGTAGATTATCAGCCACCTGACTATCTCCTTTATACACCAAGGATAGCCGGTGATGCCACTTTTTTTAATAGCATATCCTCTGGCGTCGGCGGAGGCGGTATTGGAGTCGGAGGTTCAATGGCAAGGTTTGGAATAAAAGATAATGTTCTCTATCTCCTTGGCAAAAATTCACTCAAGATCATTGACATTAAATCTCAAAAAAATCCGGTGGTACTTAATGAGATATACCCGGGGGTAAATCTGGAAACAATGTTCCTGACCAGTTATTATATGTTTCTTGGGACAACGACAGGAATGATTATATATGATGTTACAGTAGCCTCAAATCCTAAATCGAAAGTTGTCTTTAACCATGCAAAAAGCTGCGATCCGGTAATTGTTGATGACACTCTGGCTTATGTCACTCTCCGCACAGGTAATACCTGTAACGGTAATGTTAACTGTCTGGATGTAGTGAATATTAAAGATATAACTAAACCTGTACGGCTGGTAACATATCCTATGACCAATCCTCACGGTCTTGGGAAAAGCGGTAAACTCCTGTTTATATGTGATGGTTCTGCAGGATTGAAAATCTATGATGCAACAAATCCAAAAAGTCTGGGTGATGCTATAAAAACTTATCCTGGTATTAATGCCTATGATGTAATTCCTCTGGGCAGTGTTCTGGTGATGATCGGTGATGACGGGTTATTTCAATACGACTATTCCAATATTCAGAATATTACCCTGAAAAGTAAGATAGGAGTGGTTAAGTAGGTTATGCTGCTTTAAGCTTTGTCACTTTAGTGTCTTAGGGTCTTGCAGGTTTTGAACTTGAAAGAAACCCACCCCAAACCCCCCGACGCTTGGGTCGGGGCAGGCTCTCCCAGGAGGGGATTTTTCTGTCTTGCAAGCCTTCAATTTCCCCAACCCTTTAAACTCTTTCAACCTCTACGATTCTACATAAAATTCTGACACCCATACCCATTGCACCATTGCACCAGTGCATTGTAATTTATTTTCATTCTAAATTAGAAAGAATGACTTATGAGAGGTTTTTTTTCTGGGTATTGTTATTAAATTAACAGCTGAAAAAAATTGACATAATTACTCATATTTATTTACCAAAAAACTATAACAATGTATCAAGTTGGAAACCTGGTGAAAGAGCTGTCCGAGAAACACGGGCGGAAAAGAGACAGCCTGATGCCTATCCTGCAGGGGATTGTTGAAAGACATAATTACCTGACAGATGAGGCTATGGTGGAAGTTGCCAAGGAATTGGATATTTCGGCAGCGGAAGTTTACGGAACAGCTTCTTTCTATACTTTTCTTGACACTAGTGTCAGAGGGAAGTATGTGATAAGAGTTTGTAAAACAATAACCTGCTCGATGAAAGGGAAGGCTGATATTCTTCAGACTATTGAAGATGTCCTTAAAATTAAGGTTGGTGAAACCACTTCAGATAAGATGTTCAGCCTTATTGAAACTAACTGTATAGGTTGGTGTCATAAAGCTCCGGCGATTCTCATTAATGAGATTCCTTATACAGAGCTTACTGTTGAAAAGGTTGTGGAGATTATTAAAGACTATATGCATAAATAATATATCAGGAGACAAATGGAAAGCAATAAAGGATTAACAAAAGTAGATCTGATATTTGAAAAGGTCGATGCCCGTGAAGCATTAACCAAGGCATTCAAAATGACTAATGATGAAATCATTCAACAGATCCTTGAATCAGGTTTGAAAGGCCGCGGTGGTGCCGGTTTCCCGACAGGTCTTAAATGGAAATACACTGCAGCTGAAAAAGAACCAGTGAAATATATAGTTTGCAACGCAGATGAAGGTGAGCCAGGTACCTTTAAGGACCGCGAAATCCTCGACAGGGTGGCGTATAAGGTTTATGGGGGTATGGCTATTGCCGGGAAAGCGATAAATGCTAAGGAAGGTATAGTCTACCTGCGCGGGGAGTACCGGTTTCTTCTTCCAAAACTTATGAAGGAACTGGAGACATTTCATAAAATGATAGGTGAGATTGGCTTTGATTTCAGGATCAAATATTGTCTCGGAAGCGGCGCATACATCTGCGGTGAAGAGAGTGCATTATTTGAATCAATACAGGGAGAAAGAGGCGAACCAAGAAACAAACCACCTTATCCGACAACTTCAGGTGTATATGGTAAACCTACTTCAATAAATAATGTTGAAACGCTGGTAACCGCAATGATGATTATCCAGCACGGTGCCAAAAGATATACACAACTCGGAACAAAGGATTCAAGAGGATCCAAAGTATTCTCTGTTTCAGGAGATACACCTACTCCAGGGATATTCGAGCTTGAACTGGGTATGTCTGTTCAGAACTTTGTAACAGAATTTGGTGATGGTGATACCAAAGCAGTTCAGGTTGGAGGTGCATCAGGTTTTTGTGTTCCAAGAAAAAAATTCAATGAGACCATCATCGGGTTTGAAGGTGTTCCGACAGGTGGTTCAATGAAGCTTTTCAACAGTTCCAGATCAATGTACAATGTGCTTCATAATTACCTCGACTTCTTTGCCGAAGAATCATGCGGCCAATGTACTCCCTGCAGGGTTGGATGCCAGCAGCTGCTTAAGGGAGTTGAAAAGGTAAAGAAAGGCGAAGCCAAATCAACATACCTGAATGAGTTGACAAAACTGGCTGATACAATGAAGATTGCATCGAAATGTGGTCTTGGACAGTCTGTTGGAAATGCATTCAAGTCAATCGTTGAAAACTTCAGAGAAGAGATCATCTACTAATTCAAATTCTAAATGTGAAAGTTATGGTAAACCTATTAATAAATGATACCCCGATTTCAGTTCCCGCAGGTACTACAGTACTGGATGCAGCCAAGAAACTGAAAATCAACATTCCGACATTATGTAACCATCCCGACCTTTGTGTAGCCGGCAATTGCCGGGTTTGTGTAGTGGAACAAAAGGGAGCAAGAACCCTTATCGCTGCTTGTGCCATGCCGGTTTCAGAGGGAATGGATATTCACACAAATACACTTAAGGTAAGAAATGCCAGAAAGCATATTGTTGAGTTGCTGCTGTCTGAGCACAGGGCTGATTGTACCAAATGCTATAAAAATCAGAATTGTGAGCTTCAGTCGTTAGCAAATGAATTTGCATTTGGTGAGCATGTCTTCCTCGATCTTGTTGAAGATCATAACTACTCAATCGACAGATCTTCTCCTTCATTTATAAAGGATGACAGCAAATGTATCCGTTGTCAGAGATGCGTGAGAACATGTTCAGAACTTCAATTTATATCTGCAATTGCAGTCTCAAAAAAAGGGGCTCATCAGAAAATATCATCATTCCATAACAGACCAATGAGTCATGTGGTTTGTACAAATTGCGGCCAATGCGTTAACCGTTGTCCAACAGGCGCGCTGGTCGAAAAAACTTATATAGATCAGGTCTGGGATGCTATTTATGATCCTGATAAACATGTAGTTGTGCAAACCGCTCCGGCTGTAAGAGTTGCTCTTGGTGAGGATCTTGGTTATGATCCGGGACAGAGAGTTACCGGTAAAATGGTTACAGCACTCAGACAACTGGGTTTCAATTCAATCCTTGATACAGACTTTACCGCCGATCTCACAATTATGGAGGAGGGGACAGAACTTCTTACAAGATTGAAGAAAGCTCTGGTTGACGGTGATAAAGGTCAGGCTCTGCCAATGTTCACTTCCTGTTCACCAGGCTGGATCAAGTTTATTGAACATAAGTTCCCTGAATTTTTGCCAAATTTGTCTACCTGTAAATCACCGCAGCAGATGTTTGGTGCACTGTCAAAAACCTTTTATGCCCAAAAAAGGAAGCTGGATCCTTCTAAAATTATTTCTGTATCAATAATGCCTTGTACTGCTAAGAAATACGAGGCTGACAGACCCGAAATGAGATCAAGTGGATTCAAGGATGTTGACTTTGTTCTTACAACCAGAGAACTTGCTGTAATGATCAAACAAGCCGGGATTGATTTCAGAAACCTCGAAGAATCACATTACGATTCAGTAATGGGAGACTCAACTGGCGCTGCTGTTATCTTTGGAGCTACCGGAGGTGTAATGGAAGCAGCTCTTCGTACCGCCTATGAAATAGTTACGGGACGCGAAGTGCCATTCGGTAATTTAAATATTACACCGGTAAGGGGCATGGATGGAGTGAAGGAAGCTACTATTAAAATTGAAGGTTGCCTTCCGGACTGGAAATTCCTTGAAGGTGCGGAGTTGAAAGTGGCTATTGCCCATGGCCTTGTAAATGCGAACAAAATAATGCGTATGGTTAGAGCCGGAACAGCTCCTTACCATTTTGTTGAGATAATGGCATGTCCGGGTGGATGTATAGGTGGAGGAGGTCAGCCGATTCCAACTAACATGGAGATCAGGAAGAACAGGATGAAAGCCATTTATTCCGAGGATGAACATATGGTACTCAGAAAATCACACGAGAATCCTGAAGTTGTGGCGATCTATAAAGAGTTCCTGGAACAACCTAACAGCCATAAGTCTCACGAACTATTGCATACTCATTACGTTGTCAGAGAGACATACTAAATAAGAAAGGGGCCTTCTTAAAAGGACTTCTAATTTATCTATCCCACTTTGGTTGCCCCTCCCAGCCTCCCCTAAAGGGGAGGTGTAAGAAACTATTATTAAAGTATATAGCTTTGTAAAAGTCCCCCTTTAGGGGGATTTAGGGGGCAATAAAAAGAGGCTGGCTCAGCTTTAGAGACAGCCCCTTTTTTTATTCCGAAAGTCAATCTACTTCAGGTAAAACCTGAAAGCCAGTTTCGCTCCGATAGTCTGAAGGGTAACTTCACTGTTTGCACCCATCAGGCTGTTAATAACACTGGAATCTGACGTGAGTTGATATGCATCTGAAGATTTATATCCTGAAATTGTCGATAGAGATCTGGCGTAACAG
This sequence comes from Bacteroidales bacterium, assembly GCA_023251395.1. Lineage (GTDB taxonomy): Bacteria > Bacteroidota > Bacteroidia > Bacteroidales > VadinHA17 > LD21. Next base: position 2,679 of record JAHEYW010000034.1, on the reverse strand, counting down.
GCACTAACTAAAACCTGCATTTTGCTTGTAATGAAGCAGCTAAAACCAGCTCCGGCAAATCCTTCAAATGAAGGTGAATTAAGAGTAAGACTTCCTTTTGTGCTTACCGGCGTATTGTTTGTAAATCCATATGCGGGGAGATTTTGAAATGTCACATTGTAAGCCGGATAAAACCCGGTATAAGAGAAAGTCCCGGATCCATCATAAGCACCTTTAACCGGGAATAAAACATCGGCACCTCCAAAGATAAAAAAGCCTAATCGTCTGTCTGGTGAAAATCTAATGCAAAGTTCAACAGGAACCTTAAGGTAATTGATCGTTTGTGTTTCTTTTATGTCTGACCCTGTAATGCGTTTTTCATAGGTTTCATTATCAGCATCTTTAGTTGTGAAAGAATTCGAATAATCCTTAAGTGACAGATCCGAACTATAGACAGAGTATTCAACTCCGGTAGTAAATCCAAGATGCCTGGTAAAGAAATAACCGAGCTCAAGAGAGGCAAAATATGTACTCTTATCCACAGAAGTCAATCCGGTTATCGAATTAAGCGGTTTGTTAATCTCACTGCCAAAGGCCGGACCCGCACTTATTCCAACAAAAAATTTTGAAAAGTAGACTTTCTTACCTTCTACAGTTTCCTGTCCCGACATCCTCTCTGTTTGATTTAAATAAATAATGAAAATAAGAAGGAAGTAAAGGATATGGTTGAATTTTGGTTTCATGTCTGACAATTTTCTTTCAGTCAATAAAGCAGTTAATTAATCACCACCAGATTCGTAGTAAATATCAGTTCATCGTTAATGCTTACTCTGACAATATATATTCCTCTTTTCAGAGAGGACACCGGAATTTCACGGATAAGCTCATTATCTGTCTTCTCTGTAGGGAATTCCAGAAGTTTCTTACCATCAAAATCAAGAACCGAAATTACAGTATTTCCCAATGATTCGTCAGATATTTTCAGGGAGAAGCTGGAGACAGCCGGATTAGGATAAATAGAATAAGCTCCTTTTAAAGATATCAGATTGTATTCTGAAGATGTATTTTTACATGTATTCAGGTCAATTGTCTGTACCTTATATAAACCTGTTTTCTTACCTGTCTGAAGGTATTGAAGTGTCTGGCCAGTAATGAGTGTTCCATCCTTAAACCATTGATAGCTTTTTATTGAGTCATTAAGATTATAACAGACCAGTACATCCTGTGCAAACTTAGATTTAATTCTTGGTATCACACCGGTCTTTACTATCGTCATCACCTGGTCGCTGTAACTGCTTTCCGGACCATCAGTATTTATTGCGCTTACCTGGAAATAATACGACTTTCCTCTTGTAAGACCTGAAATAACTTTTGAAGTATCCGCAATATTATTCATAACTGAGTCGAGTTTAATAACAGAACTCCCGTTTGTGCTGTAATAAATCATATATTTTGCGAAGTCTGCACCAACACTTCTTTTCCAGCGGAGAGTTACCAGATCGTTACATGATCCAGCCGATAGTCCTGTTGGTACAGAAGATGGATTTGAAAGAGTCTTAATTGTTATTACAGATGAATTTATTCCAGTACCTCCAAAGTTGTAAGCTCTGACTCTGTAATAATAATTTGTTTTTGCGGTCAGTCCTGAAACAGAATAACTTGTTAGACTACTTACATCCTTGTCATTATATCCTGAAACAAAGCTTGTAAATCCGGGGTCAATTGCGACATCAAGCTTATATCCTGTTGCGGTTGAGGAACTATTCCACCTTGCAGTAAATGTAGTTTGTAATATATTCGTTGCAGACATAGCTACAGGAGCTGAGGGTGGTGGCGGGAAACCAACATCAAATGATATTGTAGTTCCTGCAGAAGTAACATTTGAAATTTGTAAACCTCCAGCGCTTCCATCCTGAAGGAAACTGCTTGGATTGGTAATATCATTTATTATGGTTCTGCCTGCTGTTGAAGAGAAATAGGCTGAGTTAGGAGATCCATTAACAGATGTTGTTCCTCCGGGTCTGTAAACATAGACTTCATCAGGAGGGCCATTCGAATTTCCATTATATGCCGTATCAATCCTGTAAACTATAAGTCCTGATCCTGGCAGATTACCTTCAAAAGTTCCGGAATTTTTACGGTATTCAACCATAAAATATTGTCGCTTTGTATTTGGTGAAGCTATTTTAAAGCAGTTATTTGAAGAAGAGGTAACCGGATTGAGGGTATAAGTACCTGCAGATGTAATAGAAGGAATAGAGCTTATCCATTTTTTATTACTGTATTTCCATTTCATGTAAGTTAACATGTGACCTCCGCCACTTTCCATCAGATCCCATGTTCCAACAGGAGAAATTGCTATATAGTGTCCATTATCAGGGTAATGGTAAAGGTCTGGTGCACCAATGGAATGGAACATTTCGTGGCATAATGTAGTTACAGAAATCTGAGTCTCAGGTTCAAAGTTATAGCCATAAACCCGTTTTCCGTTAATATTCACAGTCTGAGAGTATAATGACCACATATGTGCCCAGAGCAAACTATTCCAGGCACCCTGACTGCCTCTTATAATGAAGCAAACATTATCTACATACCCATCATTATCTCCATCAATATTTAGAGAAGCAGGAACAGGAGAATAGGTATTTATCCAGGTGATCGCATTTACCAGCAATGTATGCTCTCTTGTAGTCCGTTCAC
>JAHEYW010000033.1 GCA_023251395.1 Bacteroidales bacterium | reverse complement strand
TTGACACCAGGCTGTTTTGAACAGTAAGTGACAGCAGATTTAAGGTTCTTCCACCAGATATCGGGTTCCTGTTCTGCCCACCCTGATTTGTGTGCAATAATTTCCATTTCATTCTCAGGATAAAAGGCAGCAGCAAGGCATTTACCTGTCTCACCATCAATTATTGAAACTTTTACTGAGGAGCTTCCTAAATCAATTCCAAGTAGTTGCATAATAGTTAATTATCTCTTCGTATCACAATATTTACTTTGTATAACGCCGTGAATTTACTTATTTTTTGCAGAGAGACACAATTATTCCCTTTCAAATTTACCAATAAAACATAGTTCCGTCTGTTTTTCTGTTGACAGGCAATGAGGCTTTTTCATATGGAAATTTCTCAGAAGCCTTTTCATCAATATCCACACCTATTCCCGGAGTGTCATCCACCACCATATATCCGTTCGTAAAATTATAATTTACTTTAAACACCTCGTTGACAATTTCCTGATGAGGCATATATTCCTGGATTCCGAAATTATTTACAACAAGATCAAAATGAAGAGCTGCTGCCATATTTACGGGTGACAAATCTGTGGCCCCATGAAATCCGGTATTGACATGATAAATTGAAGCAAACGCAGCAACTTTAAGAAGATGTGTAATACCACCTCCATGAACTAAAGGCATTCTTATATAATCAATCAGTTGCTCGGTAACAAGGGTGGTATAATCATATACTGAATTAAATACTTCCCCAATAGCAATTGGTGTGGATGATTGTTTTCTGATAATCCTTAAACCTTCCTGAAGTTCGCCACTGACAGGATCCTCAAGCCAGAAGAGGTGAAACGGTTCAAGTTCTTTCGCAAGACGGGCTGCCTCAACAGGAGTACACCGGTGATGAACATCGTGAAGCAGATGGATGTCTGTACCATATACTTCTCTTACTTTTTCAAAAACCTTTGGGATATATTTCAGGTATTTGGATGTATCCCAGGATTCTTCATGCGGTAACCCTTTTCCGGCAGGTTCATATGGCTTATTGTCTTTTGGAACTCCATAAGTATGAGAAATACCGGGTATTCCGGACTGAATCCTGATTGCTTTAAACCCTCTCTCTAAATCTTTACCTGTTTTTTCAATTAAGTCATTGAGATCAGTTCCATTTGAATGGCAGTAAACCAGTACTTTATCCCGGCTTTTGCCCCCGAGAAGATTATATAAAGGAGTCCCTAGGACTTTCCCCTTAATATCCCATAATGCCATGTCGATTGCAGAAATGGCAGTCATTGATACTGATCCTCTTTTCCAGTATACTCCCCTGTAAAAATAGTGCCACAGGTCCTCGGTATTTGAAGGGTCTTTTCCAATAAGAATGGGGATGCAGTATTCCTGCAAATAAGTTGCTACTGCCAGTTCCATACCATTTAAAGTAGCATCACCCAGGCCATAGATTCCCTGGTCGGTATAAATCTTTAATGTGACAAAATTTCTGCCCGGGCAGGTAATTATTACTTTTGCATCTGTAATTTTCACAGCAGAAAGGTTGTAAAATTTTTGGTAAACTAAAAACCTATTGAATTTCCTCCGTCAACCGGAAGAATAACACCTGTTATAAAAGAGGCTGAATCAGAAACAAGGAAAAATGCAGCTTCAGCTACTTCCTCAACATTGCCGAGTCGTCCCAAAGGTGTTCTTGCCAGAACTCTTTTTTTTCTATCAGGATCTTTATCGAGTGCAGCGGATGACATATCCGTTTTAATAAAACCCGGAGCAATGCAATTTACTCTGATACCCTTAGGAGAAAGTTCAACTGCCATTGACCTGGTCATTCCTTCAATTGCCGATTTTGAAGCAGCATATGCTATAACTTCAGGGAGTCCATATTGCGAAGCCATTGAACTGACATTAAGAATAGCGCCAGATCCGTTTGCGATCATGAAATTTGACACTTCTCTGGTCAATGAAAACATTGCAGTCTGGTTATTTAAAATTACCTGCTGATAATCACTATCACTCACATCCTGTATTGGTCTCTTAAGATGAATCCCGGCATTATTTACCAGAATATCTATCTTCTTATGATTCCCGATAATGGTTTTTACTATGGAAGGTAATTCTTTAAGGTCAGTCAGGTCACAAACAATATGCTCGGAAAGATTACCAAGCATCCTGCAAGCATGTTCAAGCTTCGGTTTGTTGCGGCCGATAATAATTGTCCTTATATCACTATTTATCAGTCTGGTCGCAATTGCAAAACCAATTCCGGAAGATCCGCCTGTTACTATTGCAATTTTTCTGTTTTCCACCTCTCAAGAATTTCTTGTTAACTCAAATTATTCACATCATCTTTCAGGTAAATTAATCTCCATGTAATTATTCTAATAGATCATGATCCGGTTTTGCTAATACTTCAGGAATTGGTCGTTTGGAAAATGTCTTAAAATAAAAGATGCTATAATAAATAACTTTAGTCTCATATTTGAATCCCTTGAAATACTTATAACTTTAATTATCTTAGATTTAAATGACAAATATAGCAGAAAAACAGAAAAGTCGAACTCCATGGAGAATTCAGATATGTCGATGATATATCCCCTTTTCAGGTTGAATGCCTTCAAGGCGAATTATGTATTTTCTTCTTTGTAGATTAATATTATTAATCCTAAATTTGCTCAACAAACGAAAGCGATGCTCATCAGCTGGATTCTCGAATACAAAATAAAAATCAACAGATCAGGCCTCTGTTACTGATCTCCCCTTTTTTACATAGTTCTTCGTCCTGATACAGGACTACAATCAAATACTTATAAGTGATTAATTATCTTATATTTAATAAAATGGAAAAATTAATTATTACAGGAAATAATTTAAGAATTGAAGATATTGTCAATGTAGCTCGCCGGGGTCAGATTGTCGAGTTGCATCCTGATGCCAGGCAAAGGATCAATAATTGCCGGGCAATGCTTGAAAAAAAGATTGTTGCACATGAGATCATGTATGGAGTGAACACAGGTATCGGGGAGTTTTCTGAGGTAGTCCTTAATGATGATCAGATAAAGGATTTTCAGAAATATCTTGTCTATAACCATGCTGCCGGTATAGGTGATCCTGCATCTGAAGAAATTGTAAGGGCGTCGATGTTAGGAAGGATAAATGTACATGCTCATGGCAACTCAGGAAACAGGCTTGAGATAACAGAGACCTACATTGAAATGCTAAATAAGGGAGTTACTCCTTTCGTCTGTCAGAAAGGGTCTGTTGGTGCTTCAGGAGACCTTGCTCCAATGTCGCAGATTGCACTTCTATTACTTGGTGAAGGGAAAGCCTTTTATAAAGGTGAACTGCTTGAAGGATCAGAAGCCATGAAGCGGGCAGGCATATCTGTACCAGGACTTCATGCTCGTGACGGATTAGCAGCAATAAATGGTTCAAATATGCTTACAGCAATGAGTGCATTATGGCTTTATGATGCAAATAACTGGCTGAAACAGGCTGAGATAGCAGCTTCAATGTCACTCGAAGCCCTGAAAGCCAACATGAAACCATACACCGCATTGCTTCATGAACTGAGAGGATTCAGGGGTGCTGTCAGAAGTGCGAATGCAATCAATAAATGTATCTCAGGTGGAGATCTTAAAGAGGGTCGGGTAAAAAGCAAGGTCCAGGATGCTTATTCAATGAGATCAACACCACAGGTTATCGGTGCAGCTCATGATATGTTGGCGTATGCAAGGTCGCAGGTTGAGATAGAACTTAACGGTGTTGGGGATAATCCTATTTTTGTTCCAGAAAAAAATCTGGCTCTGTCGGGTGCCAACTTTCAGGGATCTCCAGTATCTGTTCCAATGGATATAGCCGGAGCTTGTATAACAATGGTAAGCGTTCTTTCAGAAAGGAGAATGAACCGGCTTAACAATCCTGCCCTGAGCGTTGGACTTCCTGATTTCCTCACAAAAGGAGCCGGAATGTTTTCAGGAATGATGCTCAGCCAGTATACAGCTGATATGCTGATAGTTGAACAACGGATTCTTTCAGTACCTGCCTCAATACAATCGATTCCTGCTGCAGCTGACCAGGAGGATTTTGTCTCAATGGGTATGAATACTGCTATCAAAAATAACCAGATCATCGATAATGCTTATGGGATACTGGGCATTGAATTTATGGCTGCTGCCCAGGCTCTAGATTTCAGAAAATCAGAGTATAGTTTCGGGAAAGGGGTCCAGACGGCGAAAGATACTATCAGGAAATATATCGATTTCCTTGATATAGACAGACCATTATATCCTGATCATACGAGAATGAAAGAACTTGTGAAAAGTTGTGAGATCCTTCATGAAGTAGAAAGGGTTGTCGGTAATCTTGAATAATTGTTATGAATAGTTTATAGAGTAATGCCTTATTTTAAAAGATCTTTTATGGCATCTATGTTCACTTCAGTTTTTGGATTAAAATCGTTACTATTCATATAATTCAACATTGAAATAAAAAGTTGCTTTGTTACAGGTCTATCGTCAATCTTATTTATAAGATCGATACTACAGACCAGGATTTTGCCATTACCGGATCTTGCTTCAAAAGCAAGTGCAAGTTTCCTGTTATTCAGCCAGTTATCAATTGGCTGAATAAGTGGTTCTATATCAGCTGGTAAATTATCCACAATCATTGCCTGGGAATGAATTACCGGGTCCCACCATTGCCAGTTACTATGATACTCTGTTGGGAAGTTGCTGAAAAATTTCTTTTCCGGATCACAAAGAATTCCCAGTGTATTTGGAGTTTTATCCTGTGACCATACTGTATTTCCGAAAGCAGTTGAAAAGCTCAACATTACCTCAGCACCTTTGTCACGGCCAACTTTACCAAAGGTTGTCAATAAGACAGAACCTCCCCCATTGAGTAATTTTAATGCCTTATTATCAATCCTGTCAGTAATTAGGACTGTTCCAGGAACTATCTCCTGTTTTGCTGGATATACCCAGAAATCCCATTTGTTCACGAATGGTGTATTTCTAAGAGAAACAATGAGTGTGAGCTTTTGAGCGGTTTCTATCTTACTTAAATCTGCCTTTATAGAGCCAAGTTTTATTCCATTTCCGATTTCTATTTCATCAATCTTTGTACTGTCGGCAAATATTCTTTCTCCTTTAGAATTTATGATGAGTTTCAATACCAGTGCATTCTTAATCGGTTTCTGTCCGAAATGTGCTATTTCTAAATCGGCGGTGAAAGGCTGGTCGTTTGTGAACACAATCCTTTCGAGTCTTGCCAGAGGCACTGTTTCGTTGCAGAACATCCTGAACTCTTCAGGCTTAGTATATTCTTTTGGTTCTAAAAATGGATCCAGGACACCAACAGGCATATAACCCTGACCCGGAAAATCCTGTATTTGAAAAAGTTGAAAACCGCCAATGTCTTTTGTTCTCAGGATTGCTTCAATATCTGCTTTATAATTTATTACCTGAAGTTTACCCGAAGCAAGAGTAAATCTCTGCGCAAGATCAGACATTTTCCCTTTTGCAAGTAAATCACTGTATATCTCTAAATTAGTAGGTTCCAGAACACCAGAATATTTCGAAATCTGTTTGAAATCAGGGTAGGAACACCATTGTCCGGTTTCATGGCTGATCACAGGGACATAATATTTTGAAACAATATCGCTATAGTCAAACATGGTCTGAGGAGGCTGGGAATTGAGGAGGCTGTTCAGGTCCTGACCTGATTGCTGGATCCTTGCGTCGGGTATCAGGTTGAAATCATTCTCAGAGATAACAGGCCAACCAGCTGCAGAAGTATAGGCGTGCCTTGAGTCTCTTGATTTCCAGTTAATGAGAAGCCTGCCAAGAAACGCATTCATCTGTTTTCCGGCAGGTTCATTTCCATAGGTCATCATGCAGAAGGAAGGATGATTTCCATAGAATTTTAGTATTCTGTCTGCTTCATCATAAATGAATCTGTCAACCGGCAGGCTATCACCTATGGAAGTCCCATTATTAGCCCATGAACTGCATTCAACCTGCAAAAACATACCAATTTCATCGGCAGCGGCAAAAGCAGCCTCCGGAGGACACCATGAATTAAAGCGGACATGATTCAGACCATAATCCTTATAAGTCTGCAGTACCTTTTTCCATGATCCGATATCTGTAGGGGGATACCCGGTTAATGGGAAAATACAGCAGTCGTTTGTACCCCTTAAGAATACAGGCATACCATTTAACTCAAACTCAGTTCCGTTAGCTTTGAATTCCCTCATCCCAAAATCTGTTGTAGCGTCGTCGAGGGATCTGCCTCTTTCATCTATAAGTTCAACAGAAAGCTTGTAAAGAGCAGGATTGTATTCGTTCCAGAGCAGGAAGTTATTCTTCATCGGATATTCAGTAATAATTTCAGTATCCAATGATTTAGAGATTACCTTCACAAATTTTGTTTTGGTAAATCTCCTGATCTTCGAATTATAACTATCAGCCTTGATCGAGATACTTCCCTTAAATTGTTCATTCTTCTTATTTGATATTACGACTATTACCTTCGCAGATTTATTTTTAAGATCAGGGAATACCTTCACGTCGCTGATATGGACCTGCGATTTGGATGTCAGGTTTATATTACCCGCTATTCCGTTCCAGTTTGTTTGTGTCTGGTCGGAAATGCTATTACTATTTATTCCTACAGGTATTTCAATCCGGTTGTCAATTCTAATACTGATCAAATTCCTGCCTGTGGTAACAAGGTCAGTTATGTCATACTCATGCGGAGTTGCAAGACTGTTCCTGTATCCAGCTTTTTTATCGTTCACAAAAAGCTCTTATTTCCAATGACATCTTTCCAGTGAAAGGATCACCCGTTGGCCGTTCCATGATGAAGGTAACTCAACTTCTTTCTGAAACCATGCGACCCCTTTATAATATTTTCCAGGTTTAAACCAGAAAGGGATCTTAATTTTTCCCTGTTGACGATATTCCTCATATTTTTTATCAGTGAAATATGATTTATTAACAATTTCACCTGTCCAGTGAGTTCTGAGACTTACATCATCTCCCTTTCCATTTTCAGCCATTGAGCCAGGAAGCCTGATGGTTTCATTTCCTGTTTTGGAATACCACTTTTCAATAATGCCTTTATCAAGAGAATCTATTCTGAATTTCCACTCACCTGCGAGGTCGATAATTGGAGTCTTATGTCCTTCCTGAACGGTGCAGCCTGCAAGTATAATTAAAAGCCAAAACAGGTTCTTCATTATAAATATTAGGTTGGTATCTGTTGTATCAAAATTAGCAAGATGTTTTTATTTTCATTTACAATTTCGCATTAAAAATTTAAACCTGCTATTCTATCGGATTTCGTTGATGTATTTATCCGATGACAAGTTTATGAGACAAATGGTTCTTTCTCCCTGAAATGGAAAAAGTATGGTGTTGCCTTCAGGATTGTTTTTATTTCAGGCTGTTAAAGTGAGTGCACCTGACCCCAGAACTTTCATCTGGTGACCGGGGAACACCAAAACCGTAGAATTCTGCCTTTACCCCCGATGGGTATTCAGATAATTCACAGCGCCCTGTGGGTCGGGAGAATAAAAATCAGCACCTATTTTAGTACAATAATCCTGAGTAACTGGTGCTCCACCCACCAGTACTGTTGTGGTTGAATATTTTGCTTTAATATCTGAGGTTATCTTTCTCATGTTTTCCATAGTGGTTGTAAGAAGAGCGGAAAGTCCAACAACCGCATGAGGTCTTTCATCTATAGCTTTAATGAATTTTTCAGAGGAAACGTCAACTCCAAGATCAATAACTTCCCAGCCACCTCCTTCCACCATCATTGCCACAAGGTTTTTACCGATATCGTGGAGATCACCAGTTACTGTACCAATGATAAAGGTGCCTCTACGTTTGGTTTCCCCGGACTGGAAAAATGGTTTCAGATGCACCATAGCCGCACTCATAGCTTTTGCCGACATTAGCATCTGTGGAACAAATATCTCCTTTCGGCTGAACCTGTTACCGACGACTGACATTGCCGGAATCAGGGCACCTTCGAGAATCTCATCTGGCTTATAATTAAGTTCAAGAGCTTTTCTGGTAATTTCATCAGCGCCGTCCTGATCCTTCATACCGGGAGGATAAGGAGAAATCCTGTTTATCTTACCTGCTTCAACACATTTTGCCAGTTGCAGAAGTATTTCGTTCATCTGATAATGAGTTATTTATTATCTTTTTAACACCGAATTTGGTTACTAAAATAATAAATAATTACGTCAGGATCATAATTCAATCCTAAAGGCGAAAAAAGTAAGAGAAGCATAAGCTTATCAGAAATAAAAATAAAATCACTGAAAAAAAGAATAATACATGTGTGCCATAATATTTTGATTTTAATTGATGTCTTAACTCCAAAGTGGTTAAATTTGAATAACCGTGGGTGCAACCCATGGTAGAGACAACAAAGCCATTTGGCAACCCTGAAGGGGTTGAATAATGATCCATATACCAGTTTGATGTTCAGCCTTTAAAGGGCTAAGGAGGAGTTGCAGTGTAAATAAGGAAATTAATCAGTAGGCATAAAAAAAGATTGCTTCGAACTTTTTCACTTTTTCTTCCTTTATCCTGTCCCTACAGGTTTACTATGGGACAGGAAAAGATTAACTGAAAAATGATGAAACGAAGCAATCCTTTTTCAAAAGCAATCTTTAACTATTTTCCAGCCTGATAGTTAAATGAAATGCTCCTTCTGACTTTGTCTTTTTCTAAAGTTACCCGCAGGTGCTGTTCAGCACTTGCTGCATCCTTGTCGTGATAATACCTTATAACCTCTTTATCACCAACTACACTCCAGTCTTTATACTGGCTTTGTGCGAGCTGTTCCTTAACATAAGCGGGTAATGGGACATTTTTCATCGTCTCTCTTGTTTCAAGCAGGAGACCGTCTGCATTATATACTGCCCATAATTCATCACCTTGCGGTGTTCTCATTGTTACTTCATAATGATTCAGGTTAAGATTTGAAGCTCCAACATCATATACCCAACCATATTCTTTCAGGGCAAATGGGAATTTTGACCAGGTTTCAGGTTTATTTTTGTCAAAGTTTGTATTTACTGCTTTCAGGACTGCTGGAGGAACCTGATCTTTAGTAATAGTTGCATTTACAATCGGTATACGATCGTTAGGGTTGTAGTCATGATCTATCTGTGCAAGTAATGGAAATACTGTCACAGAAAACGCCAGAAAAGAGATAAATAATTTTTTCATAACTTAATGAATTAAACTTTTAATATTTGGTATTAAAACATCAGACAATAAAAAAAGTTCATTATAACCATTTAAAAATGTTTATTTTAATTGATATTGTTTAACACAACAAGGATTTTCCGTAACAATCGGATAAGAACTCATATCAAAAAAAGATCCCGCATCTGAGCGGGATCTTATAATCATATTTTTTTGTTCTGTCAATTACCAGATTTGTAATTGAAAGATAGACTCCTTTTTACTTTATCCTTTTCCAGGCTCAGCCTGAGATGTTCTTCAACATTTGTAGCATCACCGGAACGATAATATCTGATAATTTCTTTATCTCCTAATAATGTCCAGTCTTTGTATGCACTTTTCGCGAGTTTTTCACTGACATAGGCCGGAACCGGAACATTCTTTGTAATTTCCCTTGTCTGAATCAGGTTTCCCTGTGCATCATAAACTGCCCAGAAATCATCACCTGATTTGGTTTTCATTGTAACCTGGAAATTATCTACAGGTTCTGAAGTGGAATTTACATCATAAACCCAACCGTAATCCTTTAAATGATAAGGAAATTTTGACCAGGTCTGTGGGTTGCTTTTATCGAATCTGGTATTAGCCGCTTTCAACACCGCTGCCGGTACCTGATCCTTGGCAATTGTAGCTTTGATTACAGGTTCACGATCATTTGCGCTGTATTCATGATCAATCTGGGCAATTAGCGGGAAAATCAATCCCGAAAAAATCAAAAAAGAAACCAATAACTTTTTCATAACTATAAAAATTAATTGTTAAACATTTCTTTCTTAAAAACCATAATATATATCATTTGTGTGTTATAAAATCTAACCTCTATAAAATTATCAATCTTTAAACTTATTTCATAAACATCATTCAGACAGTGTAGATACATTGCTTATTCCTGTTTTAAGATAACTTTAATAGATTTTAATAAATATTTAATATTTGAGGAACTCGCACAGATTAAGATTAATCAGGAAATCAATTATATAGTTTTATCATAATCAACATTTTCATTGATTTATTTAATTTATTACAGACTTTATTCTATATTTGTAAATTATTTTACTATTTTTGCTTGATTTTTTACAACACTCTTCCCGGAAATACCGGGAAATTTTAATTAATAAAGGACTGATATGTGCGGAATTATTGCAGTTTTTGATCTTAAACAAAGCGTGGAGGAGCTTAGACCAGGTATTCTTGTTATGTCTAAAAAGGTCAGGCACAGAGGACCAGACTGGTCAGGGATAAATTGTTGTGATAGAGCTATTCTGGCTCATGAGAGGCTGGCAATTGTTGACCCGGTCTCTGGAGCACAGCCGCTTACCAGCGAAGATGGAAATCTTATCCTGACAGTTAATGGAGAAATATATAATCATGTTGAGCTCAGGAAACAGCTTAAAAAAGAATATCACTTCAGAACAAAATCCGATTGTGAGGTAATTCTTGCTCTTTATAATGAAAAAGGAATAGATTTTTTAAATGATCTCAATGGTATCTTCGCTTTTGCCCTGTATGATAAAAAGAATGACACATACCTTATTGCCAGGGATCATATAGGAATTGTACCCTTATATAAAGGCTGGGATAAATATGGCAATTTCTACGTTGCATCTGAACTCAAAGCTCTTGAGGGTACTTGTCCCAGGATCGAACCATTCCCTCCCGGACATTATCTGTACAGTAAAGACGGTTTTGAAAAAAAATGGTATAATCCTGCATGGAGAGATTTTGAGAATGTTAGTGATAACCTCAGTAGTATCAATGATCTGCGCAAAGCGCTGGAAGATGCAGTACATCGTCAGCTTATGTCTGATGTTCCTTATGGAGTATTACTATCAGGTGGGCTTGACTCTTCTGTAGTATCGGCAATTGCCAGAAAATATTCTGCCATGAGGATTGAATCACAGGACCTAAAAGAAGCATGGTGGCCAAGATTACATTCATTTGCTGTCGGACTAAAAGGATCTCCCGATCTTGCTGCAGCACAAAAGGTTGCAGATCACATCGGCACTGTTCACCATGAGGTAATATTTTCTATCCAGGAGGGTCTTGATGCAATTTCAGATGTAATTTACCACCTTGAAACATATGATGTCACAACGGTAAGAGCATCAACTCCAATGTACCTTCTTGCCCGTGTAATAAAATCGATGGGAGTAAAAATGGTACTTTCAGGCGAGGGGGCAGATGAGATCTTTGGCGGATATCTATATTTTCATAAAGCTCCGAACCCAAAAGCATTTCATGAAGAGACAGTCCGCAAACTCGATAAACTTCATCTATATGACTGCCTGAGGGCAAACAAATCGCTGGCTGCCTGGGGTATTGAAGGTAGAGTTCCATTTCTGGATAAAGAGTTCATGGATGTTGCAATGAACCTGAACCCTGCTGATAAGATGGCAAACAACGGGAAAATGGAAAAATGGATCTTAAGAAAAGCATTTGAAGATATTCTTCCTGAAAGTGTTGTATGGAGACAGAAAGAGCAGTTCTCCGACGGTGTAGGTTATAACTGGATCGATACTCTTAAAAAACTGGTCTCTGAAAAAATAACTGATTCACAAATGAAAACAGCCAGTTTCAGATTCCCGATAAATCCACCACTGAACAAAGAAGAATATTTTTACAGGACAATATTCAACGAGCATTTCCCGTCCGATTCAGCTGCATCATGCGTTCCTTCAGTTCCGTCTGTTGCATGCAGTACACCTGAAGCACTTGCATGGGACGCTTCATTTTCAAACCTGAATGATCCTTCAGGAAGGGCTATGAAGTCGGTACATAAAGAGGGGTATAAGTAGGGCGTGCGGCGTGCGGCGTGCGGCGTGCGGCGTGCGGCGTGCGATGCAGGGTACAGAATAGGACGTAAACCATTAGCCGCAAACCGCGAACCACGAGCTACGAAAAAACTTGTACTTCGTTACTTTCACATTCTTTTTGAAGGATTAAGAAAGTCCTTTTTTTTTATTTTTCTCTCTCATATTAAAATCCTAACTTTGATAGACAACTAATCAAATTGTACCGTTTTAATAATTATAATCGTATGAAAAAACTATTGTCTGTCTCATTTTTATTTATCTGTCTTCTGCTTTCAGTCAATGGTCAGACTGTTTCCAATTATTCCTACGCTCTTGATAATGGAGCAAATGTTAAAATAGAGCACGGATGGAACCATATCTGGGTTAATCAAACCTTTGATATACTTAAAGATGAAGACAAAGGCGTACCAATAGATGTAATCATCAGGGTTCTTGGAGATTTAAAGACGAGTTCCTCCTTTAAGCTTTTAAGCCAGGGGAAAGAAACAAGGACAGCCGGTGCAGCTGCTGGTAATTACGACCTGAAGCTTACTTTCAAGCTTTCTGGAAAGCCGGGAACTATGAGTTTTGTTATCAGTAACGTTACTATTAAACCTAAAACCAAAACCATCGTTTCTGTAACGTTGTATGACTATCAGATAAACATCGCTGAGGCACCAGGGTCTCTGAAAGGACTTTCAGGATATGAATCTTCTGTTGTAAGTTACAATGGAAGCAGTGATGCAAAACCGCTACAGGGTGTAATTACCTTCTTTGAAAAAGGGAAACATGATGCAAAAATTTCTCCAGATGAAGCAACCAGTGAGATAAAAGGGAAAATTAAGCCTGGAACTTATGATGTCCTGATCACTTTATCCATATCAAAACAGAAACATTTGATCTGGCTAGAGAACTTCACGGTTAAGCCTGATATTTCTTATAAGATCACAGCCAATCTAAATGCCGGAATGATTTCTTATTCTGGCGTTAATAAGGATGCTAAGGTATTGCATATGTATCCGGTCGGTACAGCAGCTAAACAAACAAAGGCAGCTCCTGATCCATCAAAAGAGATAATAAGTCTTGAAAACATTTTCTCACCTAATCCATGTACCCCGGGTTCATACGATGTTCTTATAGAATACGGTAAAGGCGCAAGATATGAATGGAAGAAAAATATATTAATACAATCAAAACTAAGATTCGATATTAAATAAAAGGGAGGGGCGGTGATTGCCTGAAACTGGCTCTTCACAAAAAAAAAGGCCGTCTCAATATCCGAGACGGCTTTTTTAATAAGAATTTTTAAAATCAAATCACTTACTTGATTTCATATACTCTTGTGGTAGTTGTCGGACCATTCTGTCCTTGCCTTGTTGAAGCGATAGAAAGAGCTTTTGGAGCTGTAAGTGTCCATACTTCTTTAGTTTCCATTACATTACCGTTAAAATCACTTTTGGTAACAACTGTAAGGGATTTACCATCGGC
Organism: Bacteroidales bacterium; assembly: GCA_023251395.1. Classification (GTDB taxonomy): domain Bacteria; phylum Bacteroidota; class Bacteroidia; order Bacteroidales; family VadinHA17; genus LD21. The sequence continues at coordinate 4,993 of JAHEYW010000033.1, read as the reverse complement.
AGCCCAGGTAGCAGTTGATTTGCTTTCGCCCCTACCTGTTGTGTTAGTGGTTTCTTTACCATCAAGTGTGTACTTGGTTGTAGTTTTAACAGGTGTACCATCCTGACCAGTCCTGCTTCTTTCAATAGAAAGAGTATTGGCATCCTGAGTAACGACCATGTCGCCACCACCCATACCACCTCTTCCACCACCCATACCGCCGCCGCCGCCACCACCACCAGGTGCACCCTGTGGTTGAGTGCTCTTCTCAGCATTATATGTCCATTTACCTGCAAAATTTGCTTTGCCTTGTGCATTTGTCAACTGCGGAGCAATAAAAGCCAACACAACTGCCAATGCCATTAATTTGATCAAAAGATTTTTTTTCATCTCCTTTAATTATTTTTGGTTAATAATAAGTTAGACATTTAGTCAAAGTTAAATATTCCATTCAATCGAATATATTTTTAAAAATGTTTTATAAAACATATTTATCAGGCATCAATTAAATTGCTTTTTATGACATCTTATACCATGCACTCGCCTGCCAGATGACTTGAACAGGAACCAGTTCCAGGTACTTATTTCTTCTTAATAGCCTCTATAACCCTCTCAGGAGTCATGGGATATCTGTAAAGTCGTGCTCCAGTAGCATCAAATATTGCATTAGCCACAACTGCTCCCATTGCTACGATAGCAGGTTCACCACCTCCACGGGGAGGCTTATCCTTCCTGTCAAGTATCACACAATCCATTTTGGGCAGCCAGGAGAACCTTGGAATCTGGTAAGTATCAAAATTTTTCGATAAAATATTCCCACCTTCAAACTTTACCTCTTCAGTGAATGTGTATCCAAGGCCCATTGTAATGCAACCTTCCATCTGTATCAATGCTCCTTCTGGGTTAATACAAAGTCCCATATCCTGGGCAACTGCAATCCTGATAACATTTACTTTACCGGTAGTTTCATCAACCTTCACTTCCGCTATATGTGCAACCCAGGTACCAGCATCGGAGCCGCAGGCTATACCTATCCCGCGTCCACTGGGTGATTTTGCGGGAACGTATCCGAACTTATCCGCAACAGCTTTAAGGCAGTCGATCATTTTCTCATCCTTCAGGTTTTTCAAACGAAACTCCAGGGCGTCGATACCTGCCTTTGATGCCATTATATCGATCTGAACCTCTCTTGCAAATGTGTTGGTGTTGGCATTGGGAGCACGCCAGGGTCCTGTTGAGAACGGATGGGCAGCGGCAGCATTCCTGCTTTTACTGAAACTTATAGTTTTTGCATTGGGAACATCATAAATGGTTTCAGCACCCCTCGTACCTGCATAATAAACATTATAATCCCAGAACGTTATCTTGCCGGAATTGTCAATTCCCGAATTGACCCTGACAACAGAAGCTGTATGAAAGGTATCATAAAAGAACTCTTCTTCTCTTGTCCATGCTACCATCACAGGTTTACCGGTAAGCTTCGCCAGTCGGGCTGCTTCAACTGCCTGTTCTACAGCACTTTTTCCTCCAAATCCACCACCCAGGAAAGGTGTAATGACCCTTACAGTTTCCCTTGACATTGCCATTTCTCTTACTAGCCTGTCCTGAAGCGGAAATGGTGTTTGGGTAGAAGCCCACACTGTCAGTTTCCCATTTTCAATATTTGCCAGTGCGGTGTGGGTCTCAATGGGGCAATGTGCAAGAAAACCGTCATAAAATACTGATTCAAATATTTTATCTGAATTCTTGCGTCCGGTTTCAATATCCCCTGCAGTCCTTACGACATTACCTGTTGTATCCGATCTGAGAAGAAACTCATTAATATTCCTGTCGTTTACTTTAATTTCATCAATAGTAAACTCAGCTTTTACTTTCGAAATTGCATCGTCAGACTTGTTTCTGTTTTCACTTACAACAGCTATAAAATCACTATCACGAACGACTTTAACTCCGGGTAATTTTTCAACAGCTGACAGATCCACTGATTTTAGTTTTGCACCGTAGGCTGGTGGCCGGAGGATCCTGGCAAAAAGCATTCCTGGTAGCTTATGGTCCCCGGTATATTTCGCCTGACCGGTTACTTTCAGGTTCGCATCGCTGTGCTTATAGGATTTACCAATATAATTGAATTTTGTAAAATCCTCCATTGCCGGTTTTACATCAAGGAACTTCTCAATCCGTTTTCCTTTTGTAAGCTGGGAGTAAGATATGGCTTTCTTTGGATCTTTTGTATCGGTGATAATTCCATTTCTGACATCAAGCTGTGAAACCGGAACACCTAACTGGGCTGATGCCTGTTCCAGCAACACCACCTTTGCCTCGGCAGCTGCGGCTCTCATGCTTTGACCAAAACTCTGTGTGGACTGGGAACCATAAGTGCCGGCATCCCAAGGACAAAGATCAGTATCGCCCATTATTATCTTGACTTTTTCCAGAGGTACGTTCAGCTCATCTGCCATCATTACAGGCAGAGAGGTAATTATTCCCTGTCCCATTTCTATCTTTCCTGTGTAACAGGTAACAGTACCATCTTCAGCAATATGAAGAAATGCATTATAATCCTTTGGCAAAGATCTGCCCTGTTCAGCAGGTGAATCAATCAGATCGATCATTTTCCATGGTTGTACAAATATCATAATGCCGCCACCCAGCAGCTTAAAGAAATCTCTTCTCTTCATACCTGAAGAAGAAGATTCAGGAGAAAAACCTGTATCACTGATTTTATTCTGTCTCTTTTTCATGGTTACTTCCCTCCTTTCATTTCAATTGCGGCATCGTGTACAGCCTGAATGATACGTTTATGTGCTGCGCAACGACAAAGGTTATCCTCCATACCAGAAATAATTTCATCATTGGTTGGTGAAGGTTTCTTGTTTAGCAAACCGACTGCATTCATTATCATTCCAGGTGTACAGAATCCGCATTGCAGAGCATCGTTTTCCGCAAATGCTTTTTGTACCGGATGAAGCTTCCCATTTTTTGCCAGCCCTTCAATTGTAATCACCTTTTTGTCAGCTACCTCTCCAGCAGATAACGAACAGGATCTTACCGGTTCATTGTCGATAAGCACCGTACAGGCACCACAATAACCTATACCACAGCCATACTTTGTTCCGGTCAACCCAAGCTGATTTCTTAATACCCATAAGAGGGTCTCGGTCGGGTCAATCAGAAGTTCAGTTCTTTTGCCATTAAGAACAAAACTGATTTTCTTTTCCATGGTTATTAATTTTGATTTAATTCTTTCAAATAATCTTCCCTGGTATCAATATCCCTCAATATTTCAGGTGTATTCATTTCAATTTCCAGAACATCATAATTAAATTTTGCAGGCAGAGCATGAAGTCCTTCATCAAACGTCAGCTTTTCCACTTCCAGCTTATACTTACTATCAATAAGAATGGGATGACCTCTTCTCCCGTTATGTAAAGGTATGATAATTCCGGATCCGGTATTTCTCCATGAGTTAACAAGAGCATTTAGAACCTGAGGTGGAATCATAGGCTGGTCCCCCGGTAAAACCACTGCTGCAGAAAAATTATCAGGTACTGACCAGAACCCGCACTTTACTGAGGATAGCATGCCATCCTGAAAATTATTGTTCAGACACGTATTCACATTATAACCACTTATTGCTATCGCAATTTCATTGTATGATGAACCCATGACAACCATTATGTTCTTAATTTCAGAATCTAAAACATTCTCCAGAACAGTCCCGATAATAGTACTTCCTCTGAATGGCAGAAGCATCTTAGGCGAATTCATTCTTCGTGATTCTCCGGCTGCCAGTATAATAGCCCAAACACCTGATACCCGATCTTTGTTTTGATCTTTCATTAAAATAGCCTGAATGAGGACGAATCAATGTTATGTGATCTTTTAACCTGAATTCTTAACCATTACCAGCTGGGCAGCTATACTTACAGCAATTTCTTCAACAGTTTTGGACCTGATCTCCAAACCAACCGGGGAATGAATTGCAGACCATCTGCGCTCAGTTGTCCAGCCATCTTCGATGAAACTAAGATGCATCTGCTCAATCTTGGTCCTGCTGCCAATCATCCCAATGTAACCCGCCTCCGAATTAATACAGACTTTTAATGCTTTAGCATCATCATTATGACCTCTTGTAACAATAACAATGTAAGTATCTGACTGTTTGTCAATGCCCTCCAGAACTAATCCTATATCACCCACTACAATCTGATCTGCCTCCGGGATATTCTTTTTATTCGCAAATTCCTGCCTGTCATCAATCACTATCACCTCAAAATCAAGGCGGCTTGCAAGATGTGCAAGGGCTTTCCCGATGTGACCAGCACCGGCAATTACCAGCTTTATTGGCGGGTATACTGGTTCAAGAAGAATTCTTACCTGCCCGCTTTCTTTTACCGGTGAAATTATTTTCTCCTCAAACCTTCCATTTATGCTTGAAGAGAGGAATTTGTCTATATCCTTCTCGAGAAGAGAATTATAATCTGCCGGGAGATCATTCATTTTTGCTGAGGTGATCCAGTATCTTTCTGAATAAGTAGTACTATCTTCCTTATTTTCTATGATTGTAACAAGTAGCCCTGATTGTCTTTCCCTGAGTGATTGACATAATTTTTTAAAAGCAGATCCTTTTCCGGCAGTAAATATTTCAATCAGTACTTTTACATTACCTCCGCAAATTGCATCCTCTTTATAAGTTATATCAAAATTCAGATCAAAGTGGTAAATACCTGATTTGCCTGAATTAATTGACTCAATTGACAGTTTATTTACCCGGCCTTCAAGAACCCCTCCACCTACAGTTCCGGCAAGCAGGCCTGATCTGATAAATACCGCCACACTTCCTGCTTTTTGTGGTGTAGAACCTTCTGTCTCAATTACTGTCGCAACGGCAAATCTGGTACCATCTGAAATTTCCGAGATCTCACAGTAAATACTTTTCATCAGTGAATGCAATTACTTAAACTAATAATCCTAAAAGTTCAAAAAGACAAACTTTTTGTTAATATAAAAGTAA
>JAHEYW010000032.1:12080-18620 GCA_023251395.1 Bacteroidales bacterium | reverse complement strand
AAAAATCCAGTGCCGCATAAAACTTTTTGTCAAAGTTGTCACCCATTTCAGGCATAAACCACTGCTGTCCGCTCTCCATCATAAAATTTCCCAAAGCCCTGATGATCCAGGTAAAATTACCCATGCTGAGTACCAGAATACGCTCCTGGAAATCTTTTCTGAAATTCTCTGGCAGAACCAACTTCTTCTCTTTTATATCTTTCCAAATCTGGCAGATCATTACAAAACTTACGAACTGCATGGTTCTCTCAATGGTTTTAAAAATCTGGTCAAGGCGCATCCTGTCAAGTTGCCGGGTCGAAGCTGAAAATAGTCTTCTGAGCTCAACTCCAATAGGCCATGGGAAGTTTCTGATGATCAGATCACCAAGCAAACGGGGGTCCTGGTTTTCCTCCTCTTCCTCATCATCCGCAATTAGCATTTTCTGCATAGATGGCTTAAACTTCAGCATCTCATGAAATACTTTCTGAATTAAAAGTTCGTTTGTAGCTGCCATTGCTATTTCTTATTAAATGAATATTTTATTGCATCAGGTTTATGATTACTTTAATTGATACATGAAAAATTACGAAAAAAAATTATCAGATACAATAATTTCTTTGTAAAGAGGTAATTAACTGAATTAAAATGTAAAATAATTTAAACCCTTCACCTAATACATATCTTAACCTGACCCTGAATTTGCATGATCATAGCTTTTTATTAATTTTGCCGGTGTGATTTTATTCCATAAATGATCTATCTTCTTATATTTCTTTTAGTTACAGCATTTCTTATAATGGTTATCAGGCAAAGGTCCGCCCTTTATGTTACCGGGTTGACTATTCTGACTGTTGTCGTGGTAAGTTCTGTAATTTCAATTAAATGCCTGATTTCTGCAGATACTGCAACTGGCCTCTTACCGGCGCCATTTATCTGCGACAGGCTTAGCGCATTTTTCATCCTTATAATAAATTTCACAGTTATAACCGGATTCCTGTATTCAACTGGATATCTGAAGCCATATCTTAAAAACAAGCCTGAGAAATGGATAAAGCTTCATTACCTGGCCCTGATATGGCTTCATGCTTCCATGATAATGGTACCGCTGCTCAGAAATGGCTTCTGGTTCCTGATTGCCTGGGAAATAATGACGCTTGCATCTTTTATACTTGTGATCTTCGAATTTGACGAAAAAGGTACTCTCAAAGCTGGTATCTCTTACCTGATCCAGATGCATGTCGGAATGGTATTCATTCTTCTGGCACTGATCCTTTCTTCAAGAGGATTCAATGGTGTTTCATTTGATAATCTTGATTTCTATTTCAGGCATAATTCAAACTGGCCGGTCTTTCTTCTTTTCTTTACAGGTTTTGGCTTAAAAGCCGGATTTTTCCTGCTTCATACATGGCTTCCTGACGCACACCCGGCTGCTCCTTCACATGTATCCGGAATTATGTCGGGTGTTATGATTAAACTGGGCATTTACGGTATTCTGCGGATTACAACCTATCTGAGCGCAGATTTTGCCCAAATTGGAGCTTTTGTTATTATTATTTCTGCAATCACAGGTTTATTTGGTGTAATGATGGCAATCCTTCAGCACGATGTCAAAAAACTACTTGCATATCACAGTATTGAGAATATTGGCATAATTGGATTAGGAATCGGACTTGGCATTTTTGGCATCTCATCCGGAAATACATTCTTGTCGGCAGCTGGTTTTGCAGGCGCCCTGTTACATACGCTAAACCATTCCCTGTTCAAATCCCTGCTGTTTTATAGTGCTGGATCGGTTATTAACCAGGTACATACACGTGATGTTGAACAGATGGGCGGTTTGATGAAATTTATGCCTTATACCGGCTGGGCTTTTCTGATCGGGTCGGTAGCAATTTCAGGTCTGCCTCCTTTGAATGGTTTTATTTCAGAATTCCTGATCTATTCATCTCTCTTTAACGGAATTGCCAGTCCTGAGTTTAATAAATTGATTATTCTGTTTATTGCGATGTTGTCTCTTGTTCTAATCGGCGGACTTGCTTTGTTATGCTTTACAAAGGTATTCAGTGTTATATTTCTTGGCCAGAACCGTACTGCTTACCCGCATCAACCGGCAGAAGCAAATAAAGCGATGATATTTTCCCAGTTTCTTCCCGTAATACCTGTTGTTCTGATCGGATTCTTTCCGGTTCTTATAATTAAACCGCTTTTAATCCTTACCGGTTCAATATTCAGTCTGGAAACCACTGCACTGTCGGGTTCTATGTTTGCTTCAATGAGCTATATTTCAATAGGTGCAGTTTCTCTGCTTTTCCTGTTTGTGGCAGTACTTATTATCAGGACATATGCTGTCAGAAAATATAATGTTAAGACCGGGCCAACCTGGGGTTGCGGTTATACAGCTGTTGATTCGCGGCAGCAATATACAGCCACTTCCTTCGTACAGGAATATGCCAACCTTGCACAACCGGTAATTAAAACCGGCCATTCAAACATAAATTACAGTGATGATGAGATCTTTGCGGAGAAGCGCGAATTTCATACTCACTCTGATGATTTTGTTAAGTCGAAGCTGATCTTCAAACCAGTTGAGTTTGTGCTAAATTTGTTCAGAAGGGCAGCAGTTTTTCAGACAGGAAGATTGCAGCATTATGTTCTATACCTTCTGTTATTTCTTCTGTTGATTTTTCTTCTGACATTTTTAAAAGTGATATAGCACGATGACTGCTCTGATCCTTATATTAATAACATCATTTTTCACTGCCGGACTGATCGTCCGGACAAAGAGCATCGTTTCGGGCAGGAAGGGACCCGGTGTTTTCCAGCCATGGAAGAATGTGCTGGTGCTGTTGCGTAAAGGTCTTATTTATAGCGAGATATCAGGAATTATCTCAAGGATTGCTCCGGTCATCGTCTTTGCTTCAGTTGCAATTTCTTCTCTTATGATACCTGTGGCCGGATTTAAGCCACTTCTTTCATTTAATGGTGATTTCATACTTTTTGCCTACCTGGTGGCGCTTGCACGGTTCATGATGATTATTGCATCATTCGATTCGGGCAGCAGCTTTGAGGGAATGGGAGCAAGCAGGGAAGCTTTGTATGGAATGCTGATTGAACCAGCCTTATTTGTGATAATTGCCGGACTCGTGATTTTTACCGGTCAGTTTTCACTCAGCACTCTCTTCGACCTTCCAGGAGAGGCGAACTATAACCTAGTCTACGGCCTGATCATCTCTTATATTATTGGGAATATTACCCTTATTGAGAACAGCAGGGTTCCGGTGGATGATCCAAAAACACATCTCGAACTGACTATGATCCATGAGGTTATGGTTCTTGATACCAGCGGGTTCAATCTGGGTATTATTCAAATAGCCTCATTTTTTAAATTTGCGATTTTCGGCAGTCTTATCGCTTCAACATTGATACCGTGGAATTTGCCAGTTCACTGGAGGATAATCTTATTTGCAGCGGTGCAGATCCTCTTTGCAGTTATTATCGGGTTGATAGAGTCTTTCAGAACACGGTTTAAAATGAACAGGAACCAGCAGTATATACTTACTGTTACACTTATTTCTGTTTTATTATTTGTTGTAATTCTGTTTACCAAAAATATATTCTGATATGCTGATCCTCTTATACGTACTGTTTGGAATCTCTCTGGTCTATATAGCGGCAACAGAGAAGTTCAGACATTACATACAGGCTTATACCATCCAGGGTATACTGCTGTTCGGAATGGCAATTCTGGAACTAAAGAACTTCAGCATCCTGAACTTAATCCTGATTCTGGCCGAGACAATCATCTTTAAATCATTTGTGGTCCCGTATCTTCTCCGGAAAATACTTCAGCAGACAGGAATACATAATGTTCATAAGAGGTCGCTGCAGGGTAACTATACCGTTTTGCTGATGCTTCTCTTCCTCGGCATAAGCCTTGTTCTTGCTCATGAGCTTTCCATACCCTCGGTAAATGAGGTATATATGGTGATAGCTTATTTTACATTGTTTACAGGACTTCTTCTGATAAGCGTCAGGAAACTTTTATTCGGACACCTGGTTGGATTCCTGATCATCGAAAATGCAGTTTTCCTTTTTTCAATTGCTATCGGAAATGAATTTCCGCTCCTTGTAAATACCGGAATACTGCTCGATATCTTTGTTGCGGTACTTATTATGAGTATGTTCCTTACAAGCATTGGGCATAAGATGGGCGGGTTTGAAGCAGAATCACTTTCAAGACTAAAAGACTGAAAATGCTACTTGGGATTTATTTCATATCCGGAATATTGTTGGCAGGACTGATCTTTCTCTTTCCCTGGAGAAGGACCATTAATTACTTCACTGCTCTTTTCATCCTGATCCAGATATTATTTGCTGTTTTTGCATTTTTCAGGAAAGACCAGACGGAGCTCAGGTATTTCACTTATGATGCATTATCGTTGATCTTCATCCTTATTTTATCCCTTGTTTCAACTGCAACATTCTATCATTCTATTATCTATACCAGGGATTCAGGTCATTGGCAGAGGGCGTTGTTCTATTCTTCGTTTATTATATTAAATGTCTCCCTGACCGGAGTTTATACTACGAATAACCTGATCGTTTCCTGGATTTTTATTGAGATAACCACTCTTTCTGTTGCATACCTTATAAACCATCATCGCACAGCCAATTCGCTGGAAGCAACATGGAAATACATTTTTATATGCTCTGTCGGCATCGCCCTGGCATATATCGGAATTCTTTTTGCCAGTTCATCATCGGGTATTGCTGCATCAGGCGATATGTCATTTAATGGTCTCAGGAATACAATCTCAACTATAAACCCGGTATACCTGAAGATGGCATTTATTCTCATACTTGCCGGATACAGTTCAAAGCTTGAAATATTTCCTCTTTATACAATTGGCATAGACGCAAATTATGTTGCACCATCACCTGTTAGCGCTTTTATTTCATCTGCGCTTGTAAATGGTGGTTTTGTTGCATTTTTCAGGGTTTTCCAGATTATGTCAGGGACTGTAGTGGGAGAATGGATAAATCATGTTTTGCTTATTACTGGAATATTATCGCTTGCCGTCGCGGCAATATATATGCAGAAGGCAACAAATCTGAAAAGGATCTTCGCCTATTCTACTGTTGAACATATGGGGTTGGTACTGATAGCACTAAGCCTTGGAAAGACCGGAATATATATTGCACTTCTTCAGATAATGCTTCACTCATTTATTAAGTCTGGATTGCTCTTCCAGACCGGATTGCTTCACCGGGTTTTAAAGTCCTATAAGCTTTTTAAATCAGGAGGTTATCTGAGAGTTAATCCTACAGGATCAATGGTTCTTATCATCGGGGTCGTCCTGATAACTGCAATTCCACCATCAGCTCTGTTTATGAGTGAATTTCTGCTCTTCCGCGAGCTGGGTTATACAAACCTGCCGGTATTTATAATTGTTGCACTTCTTCTTACCCTGGTTTTTTATGGAATTATTTCCAAAAACCTTGGTGTGCTTATCGGAAAGCCTTCCCAGTCGCAGTACGACACTCCTGAAATTAAACTTCCCGAATACAGCACTCAGATCATCTTTTTCTCTTTTGCAATTATTGCAACTTTCTATATTCCCGGTTTTCTGAATGATCTAATCATTTCTGTATCCGGTATACCTGAAGGATTTTTGTTCAAGGTTTTTAATTTCTGAATATGACAGAGCTGATATACCATGAATTGGACAATAACCCGGGAAAAGTAACCCTGGCATCAATTCCTGAGCTGGAGTACGGACAATTCTTTGAACAGACTGTCTTATTGATGAAAAAGGAATCTTATCATTGCCTCAATTATTTTTCATTTCCGAAAAATGGCTTTTACCATTTCTATATACTGATAGCAAACGATAACAATCATAAAATTCTGATCTATTCACATAAGCAAAAAGCAGATATAAAATCGTTGAAATCAATTTCTGCCTTGTGCCTGCCGTTACATGTTTTTGAAAGAGAAATTCATGAGATCACAGGAATAGATTTTGATGGTCATCTGTGGCTGAAACCTGTTAGGTATCCGCATAACCGGTTCAATCCTGATACAGTAATGGCAGAATATCCTTTTTATAAGATTGAAGGGGAAGAGATCCATGAGGTAGGAGTAGGGCCAATTCATGCAGGTGTTATAGAACCGGGTCATTTCAGGTTTCAGTGCTATGGTGAAAAAGTACTTCACCTTGAAATTCAGCTGGGTTATCAGCACAGGGGAATTGAGGAGTTGTTCATCAGGGATAACAATCTGCTCAAATGTTCGGTACTTTCTGAGAATATTGCAGGAGATACTGTTGTTGGTCATGGTCTTGCATATGCTCAACTTGCGGAACATCTTACAGGCAGGGCGGAGGATGAGCTGCTCAAATATGAAAGGATCATTGCCCTGGAAATGGAAAGGATCGCGGTGAATATCGGCGATACAGCTGCTTTATGCGGTGATGTTGCCTATCAGATAGGACAGGTTTCCTGTGAAGCATTGAGGACAATTGTAATAAACACTATGCAGGACTGGTGCGGGAACCG
>JAHEYW010000032.1:0-12070 GCA_023251395.1 Bacteroidales bacterium | reverse complement strand
AGATTTTCAGAAATAGCATTGATGATCTATGACGATTCAGGTATTCAGGCACGATTTGAGAATACTGGTACAGTATCGCAAAAGCAGGCATTGCTCTCAGGAGCTGTCGGAATGGCTGCCAGGTCAAGCGGACTAGTCAGGGATATCAGGATGACGCATCCTTTCCAGGCATATACGGAAATTAAATACCTTCCGGCAAGGGTGGAGCAGGGAGATGTTTTTGCAAGGGCCTTACTCAGGAAAATCGAATTTGATCTGTCAATTTCAGTAATTAATGAGCTACTGAAGAAATTTGAAAATGTCAGTGACATTGAAAGAAAAAAACCTGATTATAAGCTAAATCCGGATCCGGAGACACTGTGTGTAAGTCTTACAGAAGGGTGGAGGGGTGAGATCTGTCATATCCTGATAACAGATAATAAAGGTATTCCGGTGAAATATAAGATCAAGGATCCGTCACTCCATAACTGGTACGCTCTCGCACTTGCAGTCAGAAATCAGGAAATATCTGATTTCCCGGTTTGTAATAGGAGCTTTAACCTCTCATATTGTGGTAATGACCTATGATGTTCAATTGATTAATAGTGGCTATGCTGAATAAATTGAAAGTTTTAAGAAGTCATGGTGTGCAGTATGTCAGGGATCTGCGGACACAGCCTGTATCTGAGCTGTTCAGGGGGAGACCGTTGATTTCAGACAGCATAACAAACAGTGAGATATCTGCGGCCGCGTCCTTATGTCCTGTCAATGCAATAAATAATGGTACAGGTGCAATCGATCTGGGGAAATGTGTTTTTTGCAGGGAATGTGCTTTTCTGTTACCGGGAAAGATAACTTTTACAAACGACTATAAAATAGCTGCAAATACCAGAGAATCATTAATAATAAATCCAGGTGATAATGAGAGGATCACTCTTGATGAAAATAAGGTCAGGACAGAGATACGGAAGCTTTTCAGAGGTGCACTTAAATTGAGACAGGTTTCTGCTGGTGGTGATAATTCCAGTGAGATGGAGCTTGCTGCAACCGGAAATGTAAATTTTGACTTTGGAAGGTATGGTGTTGAGTTTGTTGCATCACCCCGTCATGCCGATGGTATTGTGATTACAGGTCCTGTTTCTGAGAATATGGAAAAAGCCCTGAGAATTTGTTATGATGCTATTCCCGATCCGAAGATCATAATACTTGCCGGTACAGATGCCATCAGCGGGGGTATATTTGAAGGGAGCCCGGCTATCAGCAGAAAATTCATTGAAGAACATCATATTGATCTCTATGTTCCCGGGAACCCGGTTCATCCATTGACTTTCATTAATGGTGTGATGGATCTTTTAGGTATATGAAACCCACCCCTAACCCCCCGACGCTTAGGTCGGGGCAGGCTCTCCCAGGAGGGGATTTCTCTGCAGTCTGCTCTACACTTTACGCTTTAAACTCTCCGTTTCTCATCCCGTCGCCTTCTAATATCCAGCTGCCTGGCCATCTTTCCTTGATTCAGAGGCTCCGAACCAGACTTTGTTTTTATCATCCCACATGATTGCCTGATAACCGCCATAACCTCCCAGGTCCCATTGAATTGTATGGCCCATATTGAGGAGTTTCTGGATAGTATCCCAACTGAAACCGCTCTCAAGATATACTACACCACCGTTAGTCATAAGCTCACCTGTAGGCTCTGATGAACCCACATGATGGATCCTTGGTGCGTCTCCTGCTTCCTGAAGATTCATTTTGAAATCAATCAGATTGATTACTATCTGTGCATGCCCCTGTGGTTGCATATCACCACCCATGACGCCAAAGCTGATCCATGGCTTGCCATTTTTGGTGATGAAGGCTGGAATAATTGTATGGAATGGTCTTTTTCCTGGTGCATAAACATTGTTATGACCCTGTTCAAGGGAGAACATCTCCCCGCGGTCCTGAAGAACAAAACCCAATCCGGTGGGACACATTCCTGACCCCATTCCCCGATAATTACTTTGTATCAGCGACACCATGTTACCATATTTATCAGCCACGGTTAGGTAAATAGTATTACCCGCTTCAATCTTACCGGCCGGCAGCACTTTGGACGCGGTTGTGCGGTCTATCAGTTTACGTCTTTCGGTAGCATATTTTTTTGAAAGAAGCTGACTCACAGGAATTTTAACAAAAGCAGGATCACCATAGTATTTTGCCCTGTCCTCAAATGCCAGCTTCTTTGCTTCAATGAACAGATGCATATATTCAGCAGATCCGAATCCCAGGGAAGCCAGATCGAACCCTTCGAGGATATTAAGCATCTGAAGAGCAGCGATCCCCTGTCCGTTAGGAGGCAGTTCCCATACCTCATATCCACGATAGGTGGTACTAACAGGGTCAACCCATTCCGAATGATGACGCGAAAGGTCATCGAATGTGAGGAATCCGCCGTTCTTTCTCATGAAGGCATCAATAGACTTTGCTATTGAACCCCTATAGAACTCACTTCTGCCTCCTTTTGATATTTTTTCAAGGGTGGTGGCCAGGAGAGGATTTCTGAAAATCTCACCTTTTGCTGGTGATTTTCCTCCAGGCATATATACATCCTTGATATTAGGGTAGTCTTTAAGCTGATCTGTTCCTTTCTTCAGGTAATATGCTATCACTTCGGTTACAGGAAAGCCTTCTCTTGCATAGTTTATTGCAGGCTGAAGAACATCTTTCATTGGCAATACTCCAAGCATATCGTGCATCTCGTACCAGCCGTCAACGCAACCAGGTACTGATACTGGTAATGGACCATAGGATGGGATCTTATCAATATTATTCTCTTTGAAATACTCAAGTTTCAGTGATCTTGGTGATCTCCCGCTTGCATTAAGCCCGAACAGTCTTTTTTTGTCAGCGCTCCAGATGATTGCAAACAGATCCCCGCCAATACCGGCTCCTGTGGGTTCAACTACTCCCAATACGGCGTCTGCGGCGATTGCGGCATCAATTGCATTTCCTCCTTTCTTGAGAATATCGAGTGCCACCTGGGTTGCCAGGGGCTGACTTGTGGCTGCCATTCCGTTCCTGGCGATAACCTCGGAGCGGGTTGCGAATGATTGCCCGGTTATCCTGTCCTGACCCATCAGCTTTGGTGTTAAAAGTATGGATAAAATGATTAAATGTCTGATTTTCATTTTTGTAACGCTTCTATGCAAATTTATGCAATTCCTCACCACCACAATTTGTTTTTTCTATTTTCTGAAAAGGTCGATTAAATTTTTTGTCATTGCTTTAACACCTGTTTTGAACGCAGGATCAAAATCCGGGGCAAAAGAAGAGCTGTGAATCGGAGAGAGGGGCGTACCATTTTCAATATGGTCCCTGTATTTTTCCTGATTTACTCCGCCTAGCCAAAAGAGTGCAATTGGTATCTTTTCGCTGGTAAGTCCATATTGCGCAAAATCTTCTGAGCCTGTTGAAGGAGCAACCTGGATAAGATTGTTATCTCCAAGTATATCCTTCATTGATCTGACAGATTTCATTACCAGATCAGGATCATTTTTTGTCGGAGGATCATCGGAGTTGTCATAAACAATCAAAGGCATTTTATTCTCGGGCAATCCTGCCGAAATTGCATCACCTCTTGTTATGTTGATAAGCGAGGTCTTTATGGTCTGGAAAACGTCATCTTCAAAGAATCGTATTGTCAGAAGCATTTTTACTTCATCAGGAATGATATTATTTTTTGTGCCACCATGAATTGCACCGACAGTAACTACGGCTGGTTTTACCGGGTTTATCCTTCTGCTTACAATAGTCTGAATATCCAGAACAATTCTAGATGCCAGAACAATTGGATCTATTGTATTCTGAGGCATAGCACCGTGTCCGCCAGAACCATATACGGTTATTTCAGCTGATTTAACCCCCGCGAGTATCGGACCAGGACAATAACCAATTGTACCGGCAGGGAGGTCAGCATTAACGTGGTAACATAAAGCGTAATCAGGTACAGGAACCTTTTTGAAGAGATTATCCTGTAACATTGCCCGGGCGCCCGCTGCACCTTCTTCTGCAGGTTGTGCGATAGCAATAAGAGTGCCTTTCCATTCTTCCTTAAGTGAAGCCATAGCCTGGATTATTCCAAGCCATGTTGTCATATGGAGATCATGTCCGCATGCATGCATTGCAGGGTTTTCTTTTCCTGAGGCATCCTTCATAACTACTGTACTGGCATACGTGAGTCCTGTGTTTTCTTTTACAGGAAGTGCATCCATATCAGTTCTGAACATGATCACTTTGCCTTCACCGTTTTTCATGATCCCAGCCACACCGTTTCCTCCTATTCCGGTTATCACCTGGAATCCCAGTTTACGTAGCTGATCTGCCATTTTTTTAGAAGTCTCGAATTCCATCATGGAGAGTTCCGGGTTCTTGTGGAGGTCGATATATACTGATCTGAGGCTTTCAGCTTCTATGTCAGCTGCAGCAACTATTTTATCATTCAGCTTTTCTTTCTGGCCGAAGCAGACAGACAGAGATAATAATGAGAGGAGAATAGATTGAATTATTTTCATAAATATTTAGATAAGGAGTTGATACATAAAGTTTTATGGATTTTATTTTTCCATTGCTTTTGCACGAAGCTCCGGTGGCATTTTTTCAATTGCATATCTGAAGGCAGTGCGGGGCATTGTGGTCTTTTTTGACATTACATAATTAAACACCTCTTTCAGATGAGCCTGGCTTGCCGCTTTCAGCATCCATCCATAGCCTTTCTGAACCATATCATCTTTGTCGGAGATGAGATTTTCTGCGATCTGAAATATATCTTTCAGAAACAAGCCTTTCCTGGCAGGGACAATCAGAGAAACAGCTGAAGCACGCTTCATCCACCTGTTTTTCGAGGATGTCCATTTCTTCAGTTCTTCAATGAATTCAGGGTACATCACAACAAATTCACCAACAGTATGATTACAAAACGTGTCGCATGAAGCCCAATTGGTTACGTACTTGTCAACCCATTCCCGGAAGATATCAAAATCGGAAGGAATGAATTGTTTCCTTACACTGTACGACCAGTTGCAGGCAATGAATGACTCCTCCATCATGCCTGATTGCCACAATAATTTGCACAACCCAAAGACGATATCTTTATTCTTGTCAGGCAGTTTTTTAAAGCTCTCGCTGCTGATTTTATTTACTACAGATGTTTTTACGCCGTATAATTTTACCGGTTCTTTGAAAAACCCTTCACCGCTTTTCTTTGTTTTTTCATCGGAGTCCCGGATCAGTTCTTCTCTCACGGATGATATAATCTGGATTGATTTTTCCATAATAACTATTTTTTCAGGAGATCAGCAATTACTGTTTATTCCCGAAAATTACACAACTTTATTCACCTGAAAAAATTGTGATTGATAATATGCAGAAGGGTGATCATAAATCAGACACATCCCTATGATTTTATAGGTTGAATCATTTTTAATCTGGTGTATAAAAAGTTAAAGGATTTCTTTTGGCTGCAACAAAGTTTTGGAGGAATGTGTGGAATCAGGTTTTTCAAATATGAATCATAAAAAATATCAGTAATATTGAACTCGGAAAAGTAGTAACTTTTAGTTTTTCATGCCAATGTTTTCAGTTTCTGGTACCGACAATTCTATCCAATCCCACTCAACTGATGCTGAGTTCAGATATTTTGTAGAAAAATTTGATGATATCCAGATCCTGAAATATCAGGTCCGGGATTTTGACCAGCTTACATTGAGGCAGAAAACACTTATCTACTACCTTAGTGAGGCTGCACTCTCGGGTCGTGACATACTATGGGACCAGAATTTCAGATTCAATCTTAGAATTAGAAAAATGCTTGAAGCTATAATTTCAAGCTATAAAGGTGACCGGGAAACAGCGGATTATAAATCTTTTATTACATATTCGAAGAAGGTGTTCTTTGCAAACGGGATCCATCATCATTATTCAAATGATAAGCTGATACCCGGGTTTCCTGAGAGTTACCTGACAGAGCTTATCATGGGATCTGATCCTTCATTATTTCCTCTTGGAAAAAATGAAACTCCCGGCAATCTGGTTGATATTATGAAGCCAGTACTATTCAACCCTTCAGTTTTTGCAAGGAAAATTGAATCAAGACATGGGGCGGACATTATATCTGAGTCTGCAACTAATTTATATGAGAATGTTACACAGAAGGAGGCAGAAGAATTCTATGCAGGGAAAACCGATCTGAATGATCCGCATCATGTCTCACTTGGACTTAACTCGAAGTTATTAAAGAGAAATGGGAAAGTTATTGAAGAGGTCTACAGGTCAGGTGGACTGTACGGTAAAGCAATTGACAGTATCATTTTCTGGCTTGAAAAAGCCATTTCAGTTGCAGAAACTGAAATGCAGAAAAATGGGTTCAGGCTTTTGATTGAATATTACCGGAGCGGAGATTTAAAGAAATGGGATGAATATAATGTTGTATGGGCAAAGGATACAGATATCGAAGTAGATTATAATAATGGCTTTATTGAATCTTACGGAGATCCCCTTGGGATGAAGGCTACATGGGAATCAATTGTTAACTTCAAGGATTCTGAAGGCACAAGAAGGACTGAAATAATTACTGCCTTTGCACAATGGTTTGAGGATCATTCTCCTATTGATCAGAAGTACAAAAAGGGAAAAGTGAAAGGGATTGCAGCTAAAGTTATTAATATTGCCATGCTTGGTGGTGATTGCTATCCGGCAGCGCCCCTCGGTATTAACCTTCCTAATGCCGACTGGATTCGAAAAGAGGTAGGGTCAAAGTCAGTGACACTTGCCAATATTGCCAGAGCTTATGATGAAGTCTCAAAAAGTACTGGATTCCTTGATGAGTTCGCTGCAGATCAGGTGGAGGCTGAACGCTCAAGGAAATTCAGCTGTATAGCAAGTCTTCTCCATACAGACCTGCATGAATGCGTCGGACATGGAAGCGGAAAACTTGCGGAGGGAACGGATCCTAATTCACTTAAGAACTATGCATCAACACTCGAAGAAGCAAGGGCTGACCTCTTTGCATTGTATTTTATGATGGATGAGAAGATGCTGGAACTGAGTCTGTTGCCTGATAAAGATGCAGCCCGTGCTGAATATGACAGTTTTGTCAGGAACGGATTGCTGACTCAGCTGGTAAGAATTAAGCCTGGTAAAGATATCGAGGAAGCCCATATGCGTGACAGAGCGATGATCTCACATTGGGTTTATGAAAAGGGAAAGACTGGGAATGTTATAGAAATATTCAAAAAGGAAAGTAAGACCTTTGTCAGGATTAATGATTATGTGAAACTACAGGAACTCTTCGGTCAGTTGCTCAAAGAGGTGCAGCGGATCAAATCAGAAGGCGATTTTGAAGCAGGCAGAAGGCTTGTCGAGACATACGGAGTAAAGGTAGACCCGGAGCTTCATAAGGAGCTTCTTGACAGGTATGAGAAACTAAATCTGGCGCCCTACAGCGGTTTTGTCAATCCAAAACTTCTTCCAGTTAAAGATAATCAAGGTGAAATTATAGATGTAAAAGTTTTATATACAGACGATTATCTGGCTCAGATGATGGAGTATGGAAGTGATTATTCGTTTCTTCTCTGTGTAACTCTGTGACTTCTTCATCCTCCGAAGCTTTAGCGAAGGAGGACTCTGTGGGTCTCTGTGTAACTAATTGAATTAAATGTTCAAAGTTCAATGTTCAAGGTTCAATGTTCAATGGGGACAGTATCATTGAGAAATCCGAAATCTGAAATCTGCTTTGCCATCCGAATCCGCCAGTCGGCGGAGAAGGATGGAAATCAAAAATCAATAATCCTCTCCACCCTGTTTCTTTTCAGATAGCTTTTAAGGATCACCTGAATATCCCTGTTATCCTGTGAAGTCTTAATACATTCATGAATAGCAGAAAGCCCGAAACCAATATCATTGATATCGAAATAACCGTAACCGGAGTATTTTCCATTCGTAATTTTCACCGCACATCTTTCATCCGTGTTCCTTCCCTTATCAATTATGAAGAAATTCCTCTGCGAGAAAACAAATTCCTCCAGCGCTTTTTCAGCCCTTTCATTATAATCTGCAGATTTTTCAATTCCGATGCAGGCGCCACTGCAAATGCCCACCTGGTGGTGAAAACATGCACCATCAGTATCATAAAGACCCGTCAGTTTCTGGCACAGATGGTATGTCTCAATCAGATTTGATAGCTTAGATTTTGCTTTAGCCTGTGATGTGAACACTGAAAGGTGGTCCTCTTCATCTCTTACCTGCCGGAGTTTAAAATTGAGGTACCCCGCTTTATCATAAAAGGTATATATTCCCCAACGGAACCCTGTTCTTCTCTGAGCTCTGTTATACAAAGGTTTATTGGCTTTTATTTCGAAAGACTCTTTCAGAAGTGCGATAAGCTCACTACCGGTGACCTCCCAGCTAATATCAGCTATCGAATCGCGCATTTCCATCGATCTCCCTGAAGTATTATTCGACAAGTGGGTCGAGATACGCTGAAGAAGATTATTGCTTTTGCCGATATAAATAAGATTTCCCTTTTCGTCATAGAAATAGTATATACCCGGTTCTTCAGGTATTGATTCTATTTTAGCCAGGTCAAGCAAAGGATTAAGCTTTGAATTTCTGGTACTTTTGAAGGGTCTGTTTTTGTTGCCTGTAACCAATTGATCTTTCTCAATCAAAATCTCCAGAAGTCTGACTGTCGCAAGAGCATCTCCGGCAGCACGGTGTCTGTCGTTAATTTCAATATTCAGATCACGGCAAATGTTACCAAGACTGTATGATCTGTGTCCGGGTAGAAGCTTTCTGCCGAGAGTTACTGTATCAAGAAGGTTTCGTTTATAATTGTATCCAAGAGCTTTAAATTCTTCTCTTATGAAGGAATAATCAAATTTTGCGTTATGAGCAACAAATATCCTTCCCTCGGTAAACTCTATAATTTTCTTTGCTACCTCATAGAATTTTGGTGCATCTTCAACCATTTCGTTTGTAATTCCGGTAAGGTTGGTGATGAAATAGGGGATATTACGCTCAGGGTTTATCAGTGTAATAAATTCTCCTGTTATCTTCCTGCCATCGTGCTGATAAATTGCAATTTCAGTTACCTTTTCCAGCCTGGAACTTCCGCCTGTCGTCTCTATATCAACAATTGCATACAATGGATTAACCTGATTACAATTATACTGCTAAGATAATATTTTGGGTTCTGACTTGATTTTTGTTTGTAATTTTGACTTCTCATTTTTAAGCAATGGCAGAATGTACTGGTAAACATTTTATTCTGAACGGGAAGCTGATGTCAGTAGCCCGGTTTGATGAATCGCTTGTGTACGATGGTGAATCGATATATGAGGTGATAAGGCTGATCAGAGGAACACCGCTCTTCTTTCCTGAACACTGTGAAAGACTTGATAATAGCTTTTATCTGCAGAAACGTGGTAATCTTATAAACAGCCTGGAACTGAAGAGAGATATCCTTTTATTGACCAGATCGGAAAATCCAGGAGATATAAACATTAAGATTGTCTTCAATTTCAATAAATATTCGAATTATCTTATCTACTTTATTCCATCAAATTACCCGTCTGAGAAACAAATTAAAAATGGGGTTAAAGGAACCATTTTCGAAGCTGAAAGGGAATATCCTGAATCCAAAACAATAAGCAGAAGCCTGAGGGCTGAAATTCAGGATCATCTTCTGATGAGAAATTCGTATGAGGCTATTCTGGTTAATAATGAAGGTTATATTACTGAAGGCAGCAGGTCGAATATCTTTTTGCTGAAGGGTGATGAATTATTTACTGCTCTTGATAAAGCAATATTAAGCGGTATAACCAGAAAACAGATTGTAAATATCTGTCTGGAAAGGGGAATCAGAATTAATTATTCACTTGTTCACATGAGTCAGTTGTCAGATTATGAGACAGTTTTTATGACAGGGACTTCACCAGGCATCCTTCCATTTTGCTGCATCGATAAAATTGAACTGAACCCTGTGCATAAGATATTGCCAGTATTAAGGGGGCTTTACAATAAAAAGATGGAGGATAGCCTGCACAGGTTTCAAACAGCCTGAAAGAACAGGTTTCCTGTGCCTTCAAAATAATTTCCTATCTTTGTCTGCACTTAATTCAAACAACACCATATGGCAAGCATTAGACAGTTAAAGAAAGATATTGATAATCAGTTATTTGAGGTTATTGCTGATTGTTTTCTCTATATTGGAGTACATCCTGATAAGAAAAGCGAAGAAGTATCTGCAATAATTGAGGATGCAGTAAGTCTTAGAAATGATCTTATCTCAAGGGTGAATAATCCGGATGGCAAGGATAACCACCAGCTTGTTAAGAAATACTTCCAGCAGGTGAGCAATGACCTCTCAGGTGGTGTAGATGAGCTTTGCAAACGCCTGAGCGCTATTACTTCAAAGAAGAAAAAGTAAAGTTTTTATATATCTCTCTTCCACATTTATTGCATTTCCCGTCCCGGGTGCCCACATTACGGATATCATAACCGGTTCTGTTTGTAATTGTTTCCCCACACTTCGGACATTTTGTAGTTTGCCCGGAATCCGACATTGTATTTCCAAGGTATACGTATTTCAGATACTTCGAAGCAAGCTCATAATGCCTGATTAGCGTATCATGGGGAGTAGGTGGGTCATTTCTCCGGTACATCGGGAAATAGCGGCTCAGATGAAAAGGTGTTTCGTCACCTAGCTCAGATCCAATCCATTTGACCTGAGATTCCATTTCAGAAAGGCTATCATTCTGGCCAGGTATAAGGAGGGTGGTAATTTCGAGATGTCTTCCAGCTTTTGATATCTCAGTAAGAGCTTCTTTTACAGGTTCAATTGAAGCTCCTGTTAGTTTTCTGTAGAAATCATTATTGAATGCCTTCAGATCAACATTGAAGGCGTCTGTGAGCTCAATAAGTTCGTGGAGCGGGGCTTTGTTAACAAATCCATTAGTAACCAGAACTGTCTTGAATCCTTTACTCTTTACCGATGAAGCAATTTCAACAATATATTCAAACCAGATGACAGGTTCATTGTAAGTGAAAGCCAGTCCGATATTTTTTGATGCTGAAGTGATATCACTGATTATCTTTTCGCGGGTGATCTTTGGATCAGTTGTTATTTCAGCCTCCTGTGAAATATGATAATTCTGGCAAAAATCACATCGCATATTGCATCCATAGGAGCCAACAGACAGGATATTGTAACCTGGATAAAAATGGTATAGGGGCTTTTTTTCAACGTGATCGAGAGCATACCCTGAAATGATATCATGTGTCAGCAACTCAATTTTATTGCCTGTGTTTTTCCTGACCCCGCAAATTCCTTTCTTCCCGGCAGGAATTTTACAGTTATGAGGACAAATCAAACATTCGATATTTTTCTCGTGAACGATCTGATATGTTCCCATTAAAAATGGTTCAAAGTTCAAAGTTCAATATTTAATGTTTAAGGTTTAGTTTTCAGTCCGCAATCCACAATCCGCAATCCTCAATTCCCATCATTCACTTTTAATCTCAAATGTCAGATTGTTTTCCTCAGCAAACCTGACAATACTTTTCTTAATGGCTTCAACTTTGTCCGGCTCACTGATGCCAAAACGCAGCAATACCGTTTTATCAGGACCTGTGAAAAAGAGAACTTTAAACGGATACAGGTCAATCCTGGTGATCTGTGATGTTCTCAGTTCAATAGAAGGAAGGACAGAGTTCTGTTTCAGTAGAATCTTCTCCTGGCTTATTTCAATGAATTTTTCTGCCAGACCAAAACCTGCAAAAACCTGATAAGCTCCGAATAATCCCAGAAATGTTATTGTTATCCACTGAGCGCTGTCTGATTGATTCGCCATCACCCTGTATATCAACCAGAATACAGCAATTGCAAAACAAATAAGTCCGAATATAATCCTTGTAAACATGATAAACCTGTTATCATCTTTTGTCTCAAGTGAAAAATGAATCTTTTCCATAAATTTGGTTTGAGGCAATATATTCTTTTTTCATTATAAAGTCAAAAGATTTTTAATTATCTATTGGCCACAATTTTTCCAAA
>JAHEYW010000226.1 GCA_023251395.1 Bacteroidales bacterium | reverse complement strand
GAATCGCCTGATAATTAAATCTTTTATCAACAATTTAAGCCTTTTTGTAAATCTCAATTAATCAGCTAAATATTTTAGCCCGTAACAATTTGAGATTGCCAACATGTGGAGATTTAAACCGGTTGTTGAAAAAATGGGGAGCCGGCATACTTCTTATTCACTATATTTGCGCAAAATCCGGAAATATGTCAGTTGGCTATACAGAAGAGCATATTAAGACTCTTGAATGGAGGGAGCATATCAGGCTGAGACCGGGTATGTATATCGGAAAGTTGGGGGACGGGTCCTCACAGGATGATGGCATATATGTCCTGCTGAAGGAGGTTATGGACAACTCCATCGATGAGTATATGATGGGGTTCGGCAAAAAGATAGATATAACCGTAACAGATAAGGAAGTCAGGATAAGAGATTATGGCCGCGGAATCCCTCTTGGAAAATTGCTTGATGCAGTTTCAAAGATGAATACAGGAGCTAAATACGATTCAAAAGTTTTTAAAAAATCTGTTGGCCTTAACGGTGTTGGTATAAAAGCAGTAAATGCACTTTCAGTAAGTTTTATCATCAGATCCTACAGGGAAGGACAGGTAAAAAACATTGAGTTTGACCACGGGAAAACAGTAAAAGATGACCCTTTAAAATCTACTTCTGAGGAAAACGGAACGGAAGTTATTTTCAATCCCGATCCGAGCATGTTCGGAGATTACCATTACATTTCTGAATATGTCGAGACAATGCTCAGGAATTATTCCTACCTGAATGCAGGCCTCGTTGTAAACTTCAATGGCAATAAGCTTATTTCTAAAAACGGACTTGTAGATCTTCTCAACGAAAACATGAATAAGGAGGGACTCTACCCGATAATTCACCTTAAGGGGGATGACATAGAGGTTGCATTCACGCACGGTATACAATATGGAGAAGATTACTACAGCTTTGTTAACGGGCAGAATACCTCACAGGGTGGAACCCATCTGCTTGCTTTTAAGGAGGCATTGGTTAAAACTATCAGAGAGTTCTATAAGAAAGATTTTGATCCCTCAGATATAAGATCATCAATAATTGCAGCAATAAGCATTAAAGTTGAGGAACCAATATTTGAATCTCAGACAAAGACAAAACTTGGATCAAAAGATATGGGGCCGGAGGGACCTTCTGTCAGGAATTTTATTGTTGAGTTCATTAAGAAGCAGCTTGATGATTTTCTTCACAAAAATCCTGAAACTGCCAGAATATTGCTCCAGAAGATCCAGGAATCTGAAAAGGAAAGAAAAGCGATCTCATCTATTCAGAAGCTTGCCAGGGACAGGGCAAAAAAGGTCAGTCTTCATAATAAGAAACTGAGAGACTGCAGGATCCATTATAACAGCAGTGATGCAAATAAACTTGATTCAACCATCTTTATTACTGAAGGTGATTCTGCAAGTGGCTCAATAACAAAATCCAGAAGTGTAGAAACTCAGGCAGTTTTCAGCCTCAGAGGAAAACCGCTCAATTGCTATGGTCTGACCAAGAAAATAGTTTATGAGAACGAGGAATTCAACCTTCTCCAGGCAGCTCTTAATATTGAAGATGGAATTGAAAATCTGAGATATAATAATGTTGTAATTGCGACTGATGCGGATGTTGACGGTATGCATATCAGGTTACTTTTACTGACCTTTTTCCTGCAGTTCTTCACGGATCTTGTCAGAAAAGGGCATGTTTATATTCTCCAGACACCACTTTTCAGGATTAGAAATAAAAAAGAAACACGCTATTGTTACACCGAAGAGGAGAGGAAGAAAGCTGTCAGTCAACTGGGACCAAGTCCTGAAATAACAAGATTCAAGGGTTTGGGAGAAATCTCACCTGATGAATTTAAACACTTTATAGGAAAGGATATCAGACTGGAACCTGTGCGGATGAAAAAGAACGATTCCGTGAATGGTTTCCTCGAATTTTATATGGGAAAGAATACTCCGGAAAGGCAGGATTTCATTATCGAAAACCTGAGAATAGAAGAGGATATTGTTGAAGTTACTAATTAGATCAAGGACAGATAATTGCTGAATGGAAGAAGATCTTGATTATGATTTTCCGGAAGGTTCGGAAGAACCTGTGCAGGACCAGGCTTACCTCCCTGCATCAATGCATACAGTGACAGCCCTTTCTGGTATGTACCAGGACTGGTTTCTGGATTATGCCTCATATGTTATTCTTGAACGCGCAGTTCCCAATATCCAGGATGGATTAAAGCCTGTTCAACGCCGTATCCTTCATTCAATGAAAAGGATGGATGATGGCCGGTTCAATAAAGTGGCAAATATCATTGGTCATACTATGCAGTTCCACCCTCATGGCGATGCATCGATCGGCGATGCACTTGTTCAGCTGGGACAGAAGGACCTGCTTGTTGATGCCCAGGGAAACTGGGGAAATATCCTTACTGGTGACGGAGCAGCCGCTCCGAGATACATCGAGGCACGGCTCTCGAAATTTGCCATTGATGTTGTCTTCAATCCAAAAACAACTGAATGGAAACTTTCATATGACGGCAGGAACAAGGAACCAGTAGCTCTTCCAGTTAAATTTCCGTTGCTACTTGCTCTGGGGGCAGAAGGAATTGCAGTTGGTCTTGCCTCTAAAATTCTGCCGCATAATTTCAATGAACTCATTGACGCAACAATTGATTACCTGATGGGGAAGGAATTTGTTCTTTATCCCGATTTCCCGACAGGAGGATTTATTGACATCTCAAAATATAATGACGGACAACGCGGAGGAGCTGTAAAAGTCAGGGCAAAAATTGACAAGATTGACAAAAAAGAGCTGATAATTACTGAGATACCTTTTGGAAAAACAACAAGTACCCTGATTGAATCAATTATAAAAGCAAACGAAAAAGGCAAGATAAAGATCCGGAAGATTGACGATAATACTGCTGAAAATGTTGAAATAGTAATTCAACTTATGCCCGGTATATCTCCGGATAAAACTATCGATGCCCTTTATGCTTTCACAGATTGCGAATATTCCATATCTCCAAATTCCTGCGTCATAACAGGTAACAAACCATCCTTCATGGGTGTAAGCCAGATGCTTAAATACTCTGCTGACCAGACAGTTAATCTTTTGAAGGAGGAACTTACCATAAGGATGAAAGAACTTCAGGAAGAGTGGCATATGTCATCACTTGAGAAGATCTTCATTGAAGAACGGATATATCACGATATTGAAGATTGTGAAACATGGGAATCAGTAATTACAACCATTGATAAAGGGCTGAAACCATTCAAAAAGAAGCTGTTAAGGGAAGTAACCCGTGAGGACATAATTCAGCTGACTGAAATAAAGATCAAGAGGATCTCAAAATATGATGTTAAAAAAGCAGATGAACATATTAAGGGTCTTGAAACAGAACTGGAGGAGGTTAAAAATCACCTGAAAAATATTATCCCTTTCACTATCAACTATTTCAAACAGATAAAGAAGAAGTACGGTAAGGGAAAAGATAGAAAAACTGAAATAAGGAGTTTCGATACCATTCAGGCAGCCAAAGTTGTAGCAAACAATGCCAAACTTTACGCCAATTACAAGGAAGGATTTATTGGAACAGGCCTTAAAAAGGATGAATTCATTTGTGATTGTTCAGATATTGATGATATAATTGTTATAAGGAAAGATGGTACTTATCTGATCACAAAAGTTGCGGATAAAGTATTCGTAGGGAACGATATTTTGTATGTTCAGGTGTTCCTGAAAAATGATGAGCGGACCATCTACAATGTTATTTATCAGGATGGTAAAGATGGATCCCTGATGGCTAAGAGATGTGCAATTACAGGGCTTACCCGTGATAAAGAATATAATCTCACCACAGGGAAACCAGGATCCAGGATAATGTATTTCAGCGTCAATCCGAACGGAGAGGCTGAATTGATTAAAGTCCACCATAAACCACGTCCAAGACTTAAAAAGCTTGTAATCGATTTTGACTTCGGACAACTGAATATCAAGGGAAAATCCTCAATGGGCAATATAGTCACACGCCTCCCGGTCAGTAAAATAGCATTGAAGGAAAAAGGTTTATCAACTCTGGGAGGAAGGAAGATATGGTTTGATGATGCTGTATTCAGACTTAATGTTGATTCCAGGGGAATATTCCTTGGTGAATTCGGGGGAGATGATAAGATCCTGGTTATCACGAAGAATGGATTCTTCAGAAATACAACATTTGACCTTTCAAACCACTACGAGGATAACATTCTTATTATCGAAAAATTTAATCCGGGAAAGGTCTACTCTGCAGTTTACTGGGATGCCGAGCAGAAATTCTATTATGTTAAAAGATTCATTATTGAGGAATCTGAAAAGCCCCAATTCTTTATAAATGAGGATCCCGAATCCAGGCTTATAAGCCTTACTGAAGTGGAGTACCCGAGGTTTGAGATAAATTTTGGAGGCAAGCATAGGGATCGTGAAAGTGAGATAATTGAGGTTGCTGAATTTATTGGGGTAAAAAGCTTCAAAGCAAAAGGGAAAAGACTTACCAGTTACACTGTTGATAACATTCAGGAAATAGAACCTGTTGTCAAAAAGGAAACCACTGCAGCCAAGGAGGAAACAGTTGAAGAAGAATCAGTTCCAAAGATTCCACCTACAGACCCTGCTCAAATGAAACTGGAATTATAATGTTACCCGGTAAGAGGGTATATATTATCGGTTTCATGGGAAGCGGGAAAACCACCGCCGGGAAAAAATTAGCATCAAAACTTGGATGGGATTTCCTTGATCTCGACCATGAGATTGAGAAGATCGAAGGCAAAGCTATCAGAGATACTTTCAGAGAGTCTGGTGAGGAGTATTTCAGACAACGTGAGTCTGAAATACTTAAACAGCTTGTAATAACCAGGGATACAATTATTTCAGCCGGTGGGGGAACTCCCTGTTTTGGCAACAACATGGAGTTTATGCTTGAATCAGGAAAAGTAGTCTATTTAAGACTAACACCTCATCAGCTAATGGAAAGGCTGGAAAAGGGGACTGATAAAAGACCACTTGTTAAGGAAAAAAGCGGTGATGAACTATTGCAGTATATTACAATAAAACTAACTGAACGTGAAGAGTATTATATGAAAGCCAACATTATAGTCGATTCTATAGATTTGGATATCAATAAATTGTGCGAAAAGATAAGTGGCTGACCGCTCCTGGTGAACTAAAATCTAAATCGAAAAAACTCCCTTTTTTCTGTCGATTGCTTTCTAAGAAGTTTTTGTTAATCAATTCACATCATAAAAAGAGCGCATTTGCTAGCAAA
>JAHEYW010000031.1 GCA_023251395.1 Bacteroidales bacterium | reverse complement strand
CTGACCCTTCACAACCTTCTGACCTACATCTGCATACTTTGCAGATACTGTGCCAGGAACTTCTGAGAAGACTGATGCGTTCAGATCACCATCAAGTTTTCCCTGAACCCTGATGTAATGATCAAATGCATCTGTCTTTATAACAGAAAGTCCAATGAATTTAAATTCTTTGGAATCAACTGGAGTGTTCTTTTTTTCAGATTTCAGCTCAGCTTCAAGAGTTTTTATCTTTTCATTAATGGCAGTCTGCTGTTTTACTAATTTTGCCAGCTTAACCTGCTTATCATTATTGCATGAGAACATAATTAATAATGCGAGACTTAATATAATCAGATTGATGGTTTTCATGTTTTATCGTTTTTGAATTTATTCTGTAATTTCCTGGGATGCCTGCTTAATTAGTATTGCCTAAAATACGATCAAGTTTTGCTTTAGCATTTAAAAGTGTAAGTATCGAAGTATAATAGCTTGCCTCTGCCGTTAAATACTGGTTTTGAATTTGTGAAAGTTCAAAACTGGTTGAAACTCCTTCATGATATTTTACAAGAGTCTTGTCATATACCTTCTGAGCGAGAACTATGCTTTCCTTGTTAGTTGTAAAATTACTGTAGGCAGTCTGGTAAGAACTCAGAGCGCTCTCAAATTCCATTATCAGACCCTGTTCAGCATTTTCCTTATTCAGTTGTGATTTTTCCAGGTCAAATTTAGCCTGGCTAACCTGTGCGCTGCGCTGACCACTTACAAAAATTGGAATATTAAGAGATACACCAACAAGATCTTTCACTGCAAAATTGAAAGATGGCTGATTTGTCTGCTCATGGCGACGATAAAAAGCTGAAACTGTAGGAAAATATTTTGACTTTTGATTTTTGACTGCTAATACTGCTAAATCAACCTGATTATTTAATAATTGATAATCTATACTATTCTCTAGCTTGAATGAGGGTACAGAAAGATATTTTATGTTACCCTGGTCAACTATTCCGGGTATACTGTCTGTTAAAATCATTTGCTGTGTGAAATCTATCCCCAGCTGATACTTTAACAGATTCATTGATATCTCTTTTTGCGATTCTGTAGAAGTAATAAGCCTTTTAATATTTGATCGGTTAATGTTTATCTGGTCTACATCAGTCGCTTCATTAAAGCCCAGCTGATTCATTTTGACCATATCGTTGAATGTCTGGTCAATAGATTTCAGGCTTTCCTTCAATACTCTGATGCTTTCACCGAGAACCAATACGAGGTAGTATGTGCCTGCAACAGTTTCTTTTATCTGATCTTCAGTTTTAACAAGGGTTTTTTCTGTAACCTTATTAAATACCTTGACTGCCTGAAGACCTATCAAATATTGCCCGCTGAAAATAAGCTGGGAAAGTGTAAAATCAAAAGTAGTATTGTCCTTAACGCCTAATGGAACTGAAGGAGATTGTTTATAGGCATTGAGCATATCATCCTTTGAGATAAATCCTGTTGCAGGAAGACTGTTTATATCAAGATATGGACCGAAACTTATTTCTGGTATGACAAACTGATGCTGATAATTGGCTGCCAGACTAATCTGCGGCAAACCTGTAGAAATTGTTTCCCACACCTTCTTCTCAGTCGACTGGACATCGATTTTTGCAGATTTTACAGTTCTGTTATTCTGAAGCGCATATTCCTGTGCTTCAGAGATCGATAATTTTATTACTCCAGGTTTTTCCTGGCCGTATACCTTAGTTATTAAGCAAATAATAATAATAATAATAGAAAGGTATTTAAGCATAAATTTCATTTTGAATTGATTTTAAATATTTGATCTGATTTTTTCAATTTTCTTTTCAAGGACTTCTATCCCTTTGTCTGATGCAATGCCTCTGATATGGTATGTTAACAGTTCCCTGAATAGCTTCATTGATGTAAACTCCTCAACCGTAAACAGATTATTCATATGAATTGTTTCGGACCTTGAAAGGTATAGTTTTGAAATTATTTCGTTGTCAACATCCTTCCTGTAAAGCCCTTCTTTTTTCCCTTTCTCAAGATTCAGCAAAATATATTTCTGCATGCGTTCCCTGCGGGTACTAATAATTTTCTGATAGTATTGAGGATAATATTTCTTAAGGTCATTTTCAGTTGCAGGATTTTGTTCTCTGATCATTTTATTCATGAACATTGAAATTTCGAATAACTCCTCGATTGCATTGAAGCCTTTATGGAAACATCTGAAAATTTCTTCCTGTCTGATATCAATTTCATATTCTAGGAATTTACCCACAAGCTCATCCTTATCAGAAACAAACTGGTAAAGTGTCTTTTTTGAAATGCCCAGTTCATTTGCCACATCGTCCATCGTTACACTCTTAATACCAAACTTCATGTAGAGCTCACGTACTTTTGCAAGAATATTTTTAAGATCAGGATTCATGGTGCAAAGATAACAAAAATAAACTACGGAAACTATTTTTATTAAAAATGTTTCCGTAGTTTACACCAGAAATGATTATCCGCGTTTGGATTCAGAAACAGGACCCTGAGGTAATCCATGTATTCGTTCCAATCTCAACAACACGTAGAAAGCACAGAAAATATAAGTCAAACATTATTTTTCATCCTCTTCCGTTGCCTTATAAAACGCAGCTCTTACTGCCGGAGGACATGTGGAATTGATTCCTTTAACCGCTTTCCAGATAATCTCATTAAAGATGAGATCATCAGCCATATCTTCCTTTCTGAAATCGAGCTTCTCGCTCTTTTTCTGCCATTCATTCACAGCAAGATTTTTCAGATTGAGATTGATATTTGATGGTCTGGCGTTGAAGGGTGCATGATCCGGGATATTCATCATGCTTCTCCATACCGGGGTTGCGGGAGCATCGTACTGGCTCATTGGTGGAAGTCCCAGTATCAGTTCAATGGTCCTCAGAAAGGAGGCTGTTGTATAAGGAGTGTGATCAACAAATCCTGCCTTCACAAAACCACCGGCCAGAAATGCCGGACTCCTGTGAGAATCAACATGGTCCGGACCATTTTGTGCATCGTCCTCAACTATCAGCACGAGGCTTTCCCTCCAGATCGGACTATGACTCAGATAATCGACAAACAAGCCCACTGCAAGATCGTTGTCTGCAACATGGGCAAATGGAGTTGGCTTTTTGAGACTCAGTCCTTCAGTATGATCATTGCCGAAACGGATTGTACTCAGGGCTGGTAATGCATTTATTTTCAAAAGAGAATCAAAGTCCTGCTTCCATAATCTGAAACGAACGGTATCCCTGACTGAAAGATTCCACCCTATAAAGGATTTGCTGAAATGATCCTTCAGAACAGGTATACTTGGGACATTGTCAGTGACGAATTCACCATATGTCCTGAAACTTACGCCACTCCTTTTACAGAAGTCCCACAAAAAGCCATTCTTATTATTTGCAATTTCTCTGGCGCCCTCGCCGGGGTAAGTACCGCCCCTGTTTCCGTAGCTAGTCGGCCAGTTTTTCTCCAGAAAATCGGTGGCATATGCTCCCATGGTCCAGTTATGACCATCAGCACTTACTTCACCATTTACATAGAAATTATCAAGCAGGACAAATTCCCTGGCGATTGCATGCTGGTTGGGTGTAATGTTCTCACCAAACAGTGCCAGACCGGGATCACCATTTCCCTCCTTCATATCTCCAAGAACCTGATCATATGTCCGGTTCTCCTTGATTATATAAAAGATATATTTTATGGGAGATTTTTCTCCTACTTTCTGAGGTATCGGATTGCCAATAGCTCCTTCGGATACCATCTCCTTACTTTTTGTATAAGGGGTATTTAAAAATACTGACTTTGAATACTCAGCCATCTTTTCCTGATCCGCGATATCAATGATCTGCAGCGTACCACGGAATAGGCTAGCAATATACTGGACTTTAATCTTATGCTCCACTCCACCTGCCTGGTAAACGACATCCTCACCTTTACGGTTTGGATTCGGACCATACGGATTTGGCAGGGAGAAGAGGCCTTTCCCGTTACTCACAAGTATCTTGTTCTTTGTTACCCTTACACAGGTTGGATACCAGGCAGTCGGAATAAAACCTTTGCTTTTGCTGGATCCTTGAGTGGTGATATCAAATACTGCCAGACAGTTATTATCGGCATTGGCTATGTAGAGTGTCTTCTCATCCCTGCTCAGTGCTACACCATTAGTTGTCGACCCGGAGGGAGAATCAGCAAAAAGAGCTGAGTTCAGGACCTCAATCACCTTTTTCAGCCGGGTATCAATCACAGATACACTGTTGTCATTGGCGTTAGCGACAAACAGGTATTGCCCGTTCCTTGTAAGACACATATCATTAGGATTATCTCCTACCTGGATTGAGCCTGTTATTGTCAACTGCTGTGTATCAAAAACTATCACCTTGTCACAGCCCCAGCATGAAACATAGAGTAACTTTCTGTCGGGTGAAAGTATGCATGTGTAAGCCTCTCCTCCTAGTTTCTGTTCACTAATTATCTTTTTGGTGGTTACATCAATTACGTAAAGAGAATTATTCTCCTTTGTTACTGCATAGAGCATTTTCCTGGAATCATCAAAAGCAATTCCACTGATGGAGATTTTAACCGGCCATGGCTTACCGATCCTGAATGTATCTGAAATGGCAATCTTGTTATTAATTACTGAGTATTTGATAATTATGTTATCATTGCCTCCTGAGGCAAAAAGATATTTCCCGTCAGAAGAAAAGGTGAGTCCAAGCCAGGATTTGCCGATTACTATCGAATCTGCAATTACCTGTTTTTCAAGGTCTATTAATTGAATTGATTGCGTACTTTGCCCGTTATTGGTAACTGCAGCCAGTTTCTCAGATGGTGAAACAGCAATATTAAGAGGAAGGTCGCCAAGTGGAATAAGCTTTCCTACAGGTGTAAGCTGCCATCCATTCGGTAGCAATACCTTATGTGACTTTATTTCATTGTCTGACTGAGCATTCAACGAAAAGAATACTGAAACGAAGATAATGCCGGCTAATAACAGGGTCTTTGATTTCATGTTACAAATATTTTTATCAATACTTTCCATACCAAATTTAACTGATTTTTCCCCGGAATATTGATTTACTTATCCGAATTAGCTAAATTTCTAATGGATTATTTTCTTTCCTTAATAGACTGAAAACTAATAACAATATGAAAAGATTTATTATTGCTTTTTTCTTTCAGGTAGTTATCTTCGCTACCCTGCTATCTCAATCCGCAGTTACCGGACCAGTTCAATTCAGAGCTCCCTCTGTACCACTGATCACTCATGATCCTTACTTCAGTATCTGGTCTCCGTCAGACAGATTAACTGATATGGAAACAGTTCATTGGACCGGTACACGAAATCCTGTTCACAGCATGATCCGGGTTGACGGAAAAGTTTATCGGCTAATGGGGGCAAGCCCGAGTCAGGTAGAACCTATGAAACAAAAATCAGTAAACATTACACCAACCGGAACAACTTATGAATTCAGCAATCAAAATGTAAAAGTGTCACTCAATTTTACCTCTCCTTTACTGGTAAGGGATATTGATATTTTATCAAGACCAGTCACTTATATCTCCTGGAATGTCTCATCTGCTGACAATACAAGCCACCAGGTACAGGTTTACTTCGACTGCGGACCTGAACTTTGTGTTAACAATACCGATCAGAATATTACCTGGGAAATTAAAGAGGTAAATGACCTTAAAGCTTCACGAATAGGGAGCCAGGATCAGAAATATCTGAATAAGTCAGGTGATAATTTACGCATTGACTGGGGCTATGTCTGGCTGGCAGTTCCAAAAAAGCAAAATCCGGTAATCTCAGCTGCTCAGCGTAATGTACTTTTCAAATCATTCATTTCAGGAGGAACACTTCCCAAAGAAGAAACATATTCAACGCCAAAGAAAGCAAAGGATGGATTTGTTTCAATGTCAGCAGTATGGGACCTTGGAAAAACCGGAACAGATGGTTCGACCGCATGGGCAATGGTAGCGTATGATGATATCTATTCAATCAGATACTTTGAGAATGATCTGCAAGCCTGGTGGAGACACACAGGTCTTTCCTTCGAGAAAATGCTGACCGCAGCAGCTTCTGATTATCCGAAACTGATGATCAGCTGCAGGGCTTTTGATAATGAACTGATGTCAGATCTCGAAAAAGTCGGTGGTGAAAAATATGCACAAATGTGTGCACTGGTATACCGTCAATGTCTTGCAGCTCATAAATTAGTTGCAGACAAAAAAGGAAATCCACTTTTCTTCCCGAAAGAAAACTTCAGTAATGGCTGTATAGGAACTGTGGATGTCATTTATCCTTTTTCACCCTTTGTTCTTCTGTTCAGTCCTGTGCTGACCAAAGCAATGCTTCAGCCTGTTATTGAATATGCATCCTCAGGAAAATGGAAATTCTCGTTTGCACCACACGACCTTGGAACATATCCTTATGCAACCGGTCAGGTCTATGGCGGAGGTGAGAAAGATGAAACAGATCAGATGCCCGTGGAAGAGACAGGAAATATGATAATTATGCTTTCTGCACTTGCAAAAGTTGAGGGCAATGCAGGTTTTGCTAAACAATACTGGCCTGTCATTGAGAAATGGGCTGACTATCTGATCTCTAAGGGGTTTGATCCTGAAAATCAGCTCTGTACAGATGATTTTGCAGGACATCTTGCTCATAATGTCAATCTTTCTGCAAAAGCAATTGTAGCACTAAGATCCTATGCGATGCTTTGTGAGATGAATGGCTATAAGGATAAGTCTTCAGCCTTAACAGATAAAACAAAAAATATGACAAAAGAGTGGGTAAGACTTGCCACTGAGGGAAACCATACACTTCTTGCCTTTGACCAGAAATCAACCTGGAGCCAGAAGTATAATCTTGTCTGGGATAAGATCCTTGATTACAATCTTTTTCCAAAGGAAGTCATGAAAAATGAGATTGCTTATTATAAGACTGTAATGGGTCCTTTCGGCCTTCCTCTTGATAGCAGGGAACGATACACAAAAAATGACTGGATAACCTGGACTGCCACACTTGCAGATGACCAGGCTGATTTCAGGTCCATATTCGATCCGGTATACGATTATGCCAATAAAACACCAAACAGGATTCCGCTTTCCGACTGGTATATTGTTGATAATGCACAACAGGTTGGTTTCCAGGCAAGAAGCGTTGTGGGAGGATTCTATATCAAGATGCTTGATAATAAGGATATATGGAAAAAATGGTCGGGTAAATAATGTGACAGCCATAGTTTCGAAAGAACATATGTTGCAAATCCTTTAAAAAACATGGAATACGATAAAACATATTTTACCATCAACTGTTAATTCAGAAAGACATTTCTGATATTATGAAAAAAGCATTTTTAGGGGTTGTAATATTAACCACAATCCTGTTTGCATCCTGCAGCAAATCGCAGTCCACATCATCACTCTATGTTCCCACAAGCGCAGATGTCACCCCAACTGCAACTTTAACGGACCTGCAACAGGGACGAACACTATATATCAATAATTGTGGAAGATGCCATGGGTTATATTCACCCGATAATTTTACACCGGCGCAGTGGAAAACTGTCATACCTTCGATGGCACAGAATACCAGTCTGACTTCAGCACAGGTTACTCTGCTGACCAAATACGTTACTAGAGGTAACTAATAAGATCCGGGATATAACCCTACGGTTAGTCGGGGTTTACTTAGCTTTTATGTCGTAGGCAAATATCTTATCTCCATGCCTTATGTACAATCTGCCGCCACAAACAACAGGATGTGCCCAGTAATAGCTGTCGCCTCCTTTGGGGGCAGTAAATTCGCCCGTACATTCATATTTTGAAGAACTGGCTTTTACCAGTTTCATTGATCCCCGTTCATCAAGCAGATACACCATACCATCAGCATAAGTCAAAGAACCCTTTCCATTGGTGTTCCACATCTGTTTCCAGGTTATAAAGTCCAGGCAAAACCAGCCACGTTTATTGGTCCCTGAACCATACAGGAAACCATCATGATATATAACTCCTCCGTGATGGTTATCCATAAGGTCCGACTCCCAGACTTTTT
Source organism: Bacteroidales bacterium (assembly GCA_023251395.1). Taxonomy (GTDB): domain Bacteria; phylum Bacteroidota; class Bacteroidia; order Bacteroidales; family VadinHA17; genus LD21. Next base: position 10,653 of record JAHEYW010000031.1, on the reverse strand, counting down.
CAGTTGTAATTGTTTTTCCCGAAGATTTAAGCTTAAAGAGCATACTTCCTTTTCCATAACCGCATGATACAAAGACGTATTCATTATTTGTGACAGCATCTGTAATATTCAGATCTCTCTGGTTTGCAAAATCAATCTTCCAGAGAAGCTTTCCGTTTTTGGAATCGAGTCCGAAATATGTATTTCCAGTCGAAGCAATAAGCTGATGGTATCCTCCGAAATCTTTTGAAACAAAAGAAGTATATCCTTCTTTTCCAGTGATATCATTGCTAGTCCAGACAATTTCCCCATTCTTCTTATTGAGACAGACGCTGTAACCTTTTTTGCCAAGCGGTCTTACATAAAGATTATCTCCTTCCACCAGAACCGATTCAGCATAACCATAGTCAGGCATTCCTGCATCAAACGAAGTGGTTAGTTCTTTTGCCCAAATCTCTCTTCCGGATTTTGCATCAAGAGCCGCAAGCCTCCCCCCTTCACCCAAAATGTAGAGAACACCATCCGAAAATGTCGGAGTACTTCTTGATCCAATATAGGTTGAAGCCCATGACAGACTCGTGTTCCAGGCTTTGCCACAGGTTTTTTTCCAGATCAGTTTACCTGTCAGATCAAAACAGAAAACTGCAGTCTGATCTCCCAGTCTTCCCTCAGTATATATGAAACCACCGGCCAGTATCACCGAACTATACCCTTCTCCTATCCCGGAAATTGTCCATAATAGTTTTGGGCCGCCCTTCGGCCATTCTTTTAAAAGACCAGTCTCGAGTGATTTATTACTTCTGTCGGCACCATGAAAGCAGGGCCAATCTTTTCCATCCTGTGCTGACAGTGAAACGAATAGGGCCAGTAAAATTAGAGTATTGAAACTTCTGAAGAATCTTGATGAAATATCACAAATGTTTTTCATAGAATAATGATGAGTTTTATTTTGTTAGTATAATGTTTCTTTTAATAATAATCTGAACAATACTTTTCCAGAGGACAGGTTTCCCTTTTCCGGCAACTTAAAGATAAACGAAAAGAAATGATTTTAATCTTCATTTAAAGATCAGTAGGATTCAGCTTAAGATTCGGCTGTAAAATTTTAACTTTAACAGTTATTATGAAAAATTGAAAAGCAGGTATCTTATCCTCATAATCCTCTCAGCCTGTCTGACCTCGGAAGCCCAGTCAGTGAAGAGGCCTTTTAAGATTGAAACGAAAGCATATACAGGGCTGAATCTGCCATTCTATGAAGCAATCAATTATCTCGTTAATGATAATATCTATGCCGCAGACCTCTCGGTGGTTTTTCCTACATATGGAAAAGACTTCTGGGAAAAACTGTATAATTATCCGAGGACTGGTGCCGGCCTTTCCTGCTGGACGCTTGGAAATGACGATGTTTTTGGCAGAGCATATGCGCTATACTCTTTTATTAACATCCCTGTTATCAAACCAACCAGGATAATATCAATAAATTACCAGATCTCAATTGGGGCTGCATATGTTACAAAAAATTTTGATGCATTCAACAATCATCTTAACAGGGCAATAGGCTCACATACAAATATATATATCCATCTTGGAGCAGATGCAAAAATAAGAATACTTCCAAAATATGAATTAGTTTTTGAGGCAGGTGCGACTCATTTCTCAAATGGGAAAACCAGGTCTCCCAATTATGGGATCAACATAGGATCTTTCTCCCTGGGGCTTAATCACCAGTTCGGATATATACCAAATGAACTTACAGACCCTGAAATACCGGTGTCAGATAATAAATACATTCAATCACTTATCTACAGCGCAGGATCGAAGGTTTATGATAATCTGAAGGGGAAAAGATACTTTTTTTCATCTGTCACTTACAATGTGGAACGATTTGTTAATCACAAAGGTAAAGCAGGCCTTGGGGCTGACCTGTTCTATGACAGATCAATCAGTGAAGCTCTTGCGGCTGAAGACGGAACGCCTGAAAATGATATCTCGAAGCTTATTAGATTTGGGATGCATGGATCGTACGCAATGCAATACAAAAAAATTACACTTGGTTTGCAGGTCGGATATTATTTCTATTCAAAGTATACCGATCTGACGCGGCTTTATGACAGAATATTGATTCAATACCAATTAACCAGCCATGTCCTGTTAAATACCTCCATAAAGTCGCATTACGGAAAAGCCGATTTTCTTGAGTGGGGTGTTGGCTATTCCTGGTAAAGCTGAATTGAAAAAATTATGAAAAGAGCATTCCTATATGTTTTAATTGCATCACTAATACTTGTTTCGTGTCAGAAGATTCTTTTCGATTCACCTGAAATGACCCGTCAGGTTCAATTGAAAGACTTTAATGCGGTCAGGTTTCATGGGATATATAATATAACGCTTGTTCAGGATTCAACGAATCTATTGATAATCAACGGCAAGAATCATATCAGGGCGATTGATGTGACGGTCATGAATGATACGTTAATTGTGGATGATCATAAAAAGCTGTCATTCAACACAAACAAGAATTCCCTGGAACTACATTTTACTAATCTAAGGTATATTGAAACTTTTGATCCTGTAAACCTGCGTAACCTGGACACGTTAAAGGCAGATATATTCAGTCTGGATGCGATCGGTGAAATAGCTGAGGTCAACCTTTCATTTAATTGTAATTCAATTTACATAGCCACTTCAGCGAATACTTTGGGTTTCCAGCATTACAGGGGCCGGGCGGATTTCCTTTACATTTTTACACGGTACGGTAGTGGTTTTCTTGCTGATAGTCTTCTCTGCCGAAAAGCCGAAATATATAACGGTTCTATTGGTGATGTGAGAATAAATGTGAGTGATTATCTGAGGGCCCATATCTGGGGCAATGGGAACATTTATTACAAGGGTTCACCAATTGTTGAACTGGCAGAGAAACGTGGTAAAGGTGAAATTATAAAATTGAATTGATCATTGCTTTACCAGTTCAACCCTGCGGTTCAGCGCCCTGCCTTCCTCAGTATCATTACTTGCAACAGGGGATGTAGGTCCATTACCGCAACCTATGATCCTTTCAGAAGCCACGGAATATTTTGATTTGAGTTCATTCACAACTGCCATGGCCCTTTCCATTGAAAGTTTCAGGTTAGCATCATAAGCGCCGGTATTATCAGTATGACCAACGACATAAAGTTTGAGTGAAGGATCAGTTTTCAATAGTTTTGATATCTCCAGCAAAGCAGCTTGAGATTCGGGTTTTAATATTGATTTTCCCGTATCAAAATAGATGCCGTAAAGAGCAACTTTACCGGTTTCTTTGATGCTGCTCATCATACTGTTTGCGTCGGCAACAACATCTTGTTTCATAGCCTGCTTCTCTATGATATTGATCGAACATTGACCATTGGGACTGGAAGTTATATGCGCCCAAACCTCGTTCCCATTTTTGACAATCTTCAGAATGACATTCTGAACTCCTCCATCCTCAAACTCATAAACAAGCTGTCCCCCTATTTTTTTGATCGCATTTGTATAATTTCTGACAGTCTGAAGAGGACTTGGAACCTGAACATTATCATTGATATCATACAAAATGAACTGATGATGACCTTCAATAACCTGAGTTTTCTGGTCGCTAACCCTGAATTCGTATTTATCAAACTGAAGATCTTCACATCTGTAAATATGATAACCAGGCATTCTTGTAAATAAGGCCGGATCCTTGCATCCTTCTGCATCATTCTGCCCAAATGCCGGTGCATTAACTGAAAGCAGCAATATTATAAAACCAGCTAATTTTTTCATTTTTATCAGTTTAATTGATATATCCTTCTTTTCCATGGTATTAATGAACAGTATCAAGCCAAAGTAATTCAGTATAAATTTAGTAAATTATAGTGTAGGTATCTATATAGTGAGAAACCTGCCAGATCTTCAGGTCCACCAATAGTTTAAGTCCATGAAAAGTAGATCGATAAAACAGTTTTCAATGGGTTCTGATTTTACTTATCTTTATTTCATCACAGGTGAATTTTAGATAAAAGCATTAAATTTTTAAAATATTATTCAATCTCTTTCGTCATAGGAGTAAAAGATCTTTTAGAATGAGTCCGACAGAATCTCAGAGAATAACATCTTCTTATAACAGCGAAAGTAATCGTCTTCGCGGTTATATAAAAAAAAGGATTCCGGCAAATATTGAAGCCGAAGATATTCTGCAGGATATCTTTTATCTGCTTACGGTTGGATTCAATGATATACGAAGGATAGAGAACCTCACTGCCTGGCTTTATAAGGTGGCAGACAACCGGATTACAGATCTTTTCAGGAAAAAAAGGAATGAAACTTTAAGTTATAATGATAATGTTTCAGAAGGTGAAGATGGTCCCCTGACACTTGAAGAGATAATTCCTTCCAATGAGTCTTTAATGGAAGACGAAGAGATTAAAGATTTGATATGGAAAACTATAGAAAAAACTCTTTCTGAATTACCTGAGGAGCAACGGAACGTATTTATCTACAATGAGTTTGAAGAAATGAGTTTCAGGGAGATCTCCAAAAAAACAGGTATTGGAATAAATACTCTCATTTCAAGAAAACGATATGCTGTGCTTGCATTAAGAAGGAATCTAAATGAATTATATAAACTATTTAAAAATAAAAATTAAAGCGATGAAAACACTTAAAGTATTAAAGTATGTCGGGTTTGGAATACTTGGCATTGCCTTCATGATCCTGGTTATTTTTGGTATACAGGCTCTTTGGAACTGGCTTATACCAGAATTGTTCCATGGTCCGGTCCTATCATTCTGGCAGACTGCCGGGCTGTTTCTTCTTTCAAAAATCCTTCTTACCGGTGTTGCCCCGGGGAGTCGCAGGCATCACGATAAAAACTGGAAAAATAATTTCAAGGAAAGATATCATGACAGATGCAGGGAAGAGGCAATTAAAGATCAGAATATTGCCCATTCCGGTCAGGTGTAAATTTTTAAATGACATTATCATAAAGTCATAATAGAATTATTTGAAAAAGCTTATTATGTTTTTACAGGGGGCAGGATATAAGCCACCTTCTACATTTAGACCTTTCAACTTTCTTAATAAATGTTCCTATTTACCGGGTGATTTTCTTCCTGGCATCAACCCATACAAATCAACATGAAACATTCTCCTGTCTGTTTTGTTTGTACCTTCAGACATTATTAATTAAACTGAAATTTTATGAAATTTAAATCTGTTCTGATCATTGTTTTTCTACTGTCAATAAGTGGAAAAATATTAAATGCACAAAATAATGCAGTTGCCGGTCCATCTGACACCCTTGTTGTTTTATGGTCAAGCGGTGATCCAGATGTTGCTGAAAAATCCTGCTTTATGTATGCCCAGGCAGCAAAGAAATATGGGTGGTTCAAAGAGGTGATTCTGGTTGCATGGGGCCCTTCGGAAAAGCTGCTCGCAGAAAATACAACCCTAAAGGAAAAGATTGCTTCAATGAAAAAAGATGGCGTAATTGTTGAAGCCTGTGTTGCCTGTTCGAACCAGTATGGTGTTACTAATGATCTGAAAGTCTGTTCGGTAGACGTAAAAGGCATGGGAGTTCCTCTGACCAGGTACCTGAAAAGAGGTTATAAGGTTATATCCTACTGAGATAATACTTAATCAACAATTGATTAGTATTGTTCCAGGGAAGCTATTTCCCATTAAACCTGCAAGACTAATTACAAATATTCAACTAGTTCCTCAAGAGATTTTCTGTTCTTCACGAGGCTTTTTTGAAATCCCGGTTTTGGATAACCTAAAGGTGTAATTCCAAAGACAACCTGATTTTCAGAAAGATTCAACACACTTCTCAGAATGGAAGGGTCGTATGCTTCAATCCAGCAGGTACCGATACCTTCATTTTCTGCAGCAAGGATCATATGAGTCATTGCAATTGCTAAGTCAGTTTCAATCGAATTATATCCATCGTACCTTCTTTTCCAGGCCATGTCCCTGAATCCCACCACTACAAGAATATGAGGAGCATCCTTAAACCATTCACGCGGATAGGCTGAACTCACCTTTTCATGCATCGTTTCCGAACTTACAACCAAAAATTTCCATGGCTGAATATTGCACGCAGAAGGTGCGATTCTTCCGGCATTTAAGATTTTCTCAAGCTTGTCCTGAGGAATTTTCCTTGCAGGATCATAATTCCTTATACTTTCTCTGGCATTTATCAGGTCATTGTACTCCATTATGATGAAAATTTGTTTCAGTACAAAATTAACACATTTGAATCGAAAAATTTCGGATTTTCTTCGGACTTCGGACTTCCCTCTTCCTACTTCAAAAACATCCCCCTGCCCCTTTCAAAGGGATTCACATTATCGTGGTCATTAATATATCTCCAAACATCCAGCACCCAACATCCAGCACCCGGCTTCTTTCCAGATATGATATTTAAGATGTTTGAGGAGTACAGGCATATACATTTATTAACTTTGTTGGTTCTTAATATTAATGTTCCCAGATCACAAAAATATACAAAGATCATTTTATCACTTCAGTTTCCTGAAGGATATTAAGATTCATGGTATCTATCTTAATTCAATAGGAGGATACCTGAACCAGTATCCTTTTGCAAATGATCCTCATTACCATGATTTTTATACAATCTTATTCATTTCAGGTGGCAGCGGGTCATTAACCGTATGTGGTGAAAAAATTGTAATGGAAAATGATTCTGTCATACTTATTGCGCCAAATCAACTGCATTCATTCAGGGGACTTGATACTACAAACGGGTTGATCTTTTTCTTCTGCCAGGATTTTTATGTCGAAGAATTCAGTTTTGTGAGGCTTCTGAATGTTTTTTCATATATCTCTCCGGGTGAAAACGGACAGTGCGGACCAGGTATAATATTAACCGATAGTGAAGTTAAACCACTGAATGAGATCATTGAATCGATTCGAAAGGAATACTCATCATGTGTTCATCCATTCAGTTCTGCTGTCATCATCAGGTCATTCCTGAACATTCTTTTACTCAGGCTAGGGTATATTTTTGAATCAAAAACAGGGAACACCAGCAAAAATGAAAGTTCAATAGTTTATTCCCTGTCAAATTTTATTGAATCGAATTACATCAGGGAACATAAGACCGGATTCTATTCAGAAGCATTTAATATTTCAGAAAAGCACCTTAACGATATCTGCAACAGGAATTTCAAGTGCGGACTGAAAAAGATCCTCCACGACAGGTTGATGCAGGAAAGCAGAAGACTTCTTGTTTCAACTGAATTATCTGTGGCAGAAATATCTTACAAGCTGAATTTCGAGGACAATTCTTATTTCAATAAGGTCTTCAGAAAGAGTACCGGTCTCACACCAAAGAAATTCCGGGACCTGCACAAAAAATTATTACCATAAAATCTCCGAATATTACCATTTCTTACTGAACGGTGACCTTATTTTTGCCGCAAAAAAAATATAAGGTCTATGAAGAAGTTATTTTATCTATTGTCTGTGACAGTCTTAACTCTTACGTCATGCGTGAAAAACAACGATAGTTTACCGATTCCGTCTCAGGAATTTGTAATAAATTCCACCAATTCAACAACATGGAAATATTTTAGTTTTACTAAGAACGACACGGTGTCAGTTTCTGACCCGACAACTTCATCTGACTGGGATCTGGCTTTCCAGAGATACAGGATCAGGACGAACGGGGGTATCTCCGGCAATGGTAAAGGAAGTGCGGCAAACTCATATAAAAAGCTTCAGGCAGGATTCGATATGCTTAAGCTCATACCCGATACCACAACCTTTGCAGTGGACCAGGCAATGCAGATTGCAGTTCAGCAGGGTTATGCCACCTATAATGTTAACCCGGTACTCTACACCTGGTTTAACATTGAGCTTGGTGCTAACGGGACTCAGATTGTTCCTACTGATTACGTATATATTGTCAAGACTGCCACAGGAAAATATGCCAAGGTCTGGTTTAAAAGCTATTACAGCTCAACAAATGTTTCAGGCTATGTTACATTTGACTATAAATATCAGCCTGACGGATCAAAAAACCTTGAATAGATACCGACTTAAATAATTGGCTGACAATCAAAATTAATAGTGGTAGCCGAAAATGAAACCATTTTCCATTGTCCTTCTTTTTCTACTTCTTCCATCTGCGATATATTCCCAGGAATGTAAAATTTCAGGATTCGTTGCTGGAAAAGACAGTAGTAATATTACAGGTGCAACAATAGTTATCAAAGGTACAACTCTGGGGACTGTTACCGATAAAAGCGGGTTCTATGAAATTACCCGGTTAAAAGCCGGAACTTACACAATGCGTATTTCATTCCTTGGCTATGAGACACAGGAAAAAACTATTTCTGTGACCAGGGGCAATACCAGATTGGACTTTGTTATGATGGAATCGGACCTGGATCTTAATGAGGTGGTAGTTACCGGGACTAAATCTGAGAAACCACTTAAGAATGTGCCTGTTGTAACTCAGGTTATAAGCGCTGCAAAAATGCTTGACCTTGGTATTACAAATGTAACTGAGGCACTTCAGACTGCTGTTCCAGGGCTAAGCATGAGCCAGTTCGGTACAAGGGCCTCGGTAACACTTCAGGGGATGGATTCAAAATATGTACTTTTCCTGGTCGATGGAGAAAGAATTGCCGGAGCGGTGAATGGGGATATCGATTATTCAATGCTTAATCTTGAGAATGTTGATAGAATTGAAGTAATTAAAGGGGCCTCCTCATCCCTCTATGGATCAAATGCTATTGGAGGAGTTATAAACATTATTACAAAAAAAATCACAGACCCTTTTGATGGAAAGATATATTCGAGATATTCAAGAAACAATGAATTATTCTCAGGGGGAACGGTGGGTCTTAAAAGGGGAATAATAGGTTCAAGAACAAGTTTTAACTATAGCCGTACAGACGGTTATGACCTGACTCCGGAATCCAATCATGACTGGACACAGAATCCTTACAATTCGATTAATTTAAAACAAAAGTTCGAGATCACTCCCGGTCCACATCTTTCAATCACTCCCTATCTGGGTTATTATCAGTTTGAAAGGGGTAACGTAAGTGCAAGACCTGCACATGATTTTTATTCTGACCTGAACAGTGGAATAAAAGCCCTTTATTATGCAGGTAAGAATTCATTAACTGTTTCATACTACAGGGACAGATATAACACCTATAATGTTCTCGAGCAAATCCATAACCAGAAGGATCTGGTGGCATATGATATAATTGAGACATTAAGGTTACAGGGAAACATACAGATCTCCGAAAGAAATAATCTGATTGCCGGAGCTGAATACAATACAGAAAATATCTTTTCACAAAGGATAGATGGCAATAAAAAAGGTGAAAATGAAGCGGTACTTTACGCCCAGGAAGACATCAGGATGGGAGAAAAACTATTTCTGATTGCCGGGGTCAGAGCAAGTTATCACAGCTCATACGGACTTCACTTTGCACCCAAAATCTCCTTGCTGCTCAAACAGGGGTCATTTAATTTCAGGACATCAGCAGGTACCGGATTCCGTTCTCCCGAACTCAAGGAGCTTTACATGAATTTTGATCATTTTGGTGAATGGTATATTGTGGGAAACACAGATCTGAAGCCTGAATCATCAAGATATGTCTCCGGGTCAGTTGAATTCTCAAAACCCTGGAATAACACCTCTTTCACAGCATACAGCAATAAGCTGTCAAATATGATAACGGACAGATGGCTTCCGGATACGGTAAGACTTACACGCCAGTATCAGAATGTTGCAAGTGCCTCAGTATATGGATTTGACCTAATCTCAAAACAAAAACTGATTAACAATTTCTGGGTAAACGCGGGTTACAGCTACGTGCATTCAACTGATAATCAATCTGGTCTTCAATTGTATGGAACTGCAAAACATTCGGGTAATGTTTCAGCAGATTATATATTCAGAAAAAAAGAATATTCACTTACAACTCAGCTCTATTGCAAGATAATGGGTGAGAAGTTTTATGAGGTTACTGATCAGGGAGCCTCATTTGACAAACCTTACACGACATGGCGTTTAACTATAACACAGGAATTCAAATGGCTCAGGTTCTCAACAGGAGTTGATAATATATTTAATGTCATAATGCCTGAGAACCTTGATTTAATATCTCTGGGCAGGTGCTTCTTTGTTGGTATCAATATAGATTTCAGCAAATTACGCTAACATGTTTTGAATAATTCACTGTTTTATTATCGCGATTACATTATTAAATAATTTAATATACTCCAGACTCAGGAATGAAACCAATACTTATTGCCGGAACTACAATTGTTAACATTGCTCTTATATCTTATAGCCTTTTTATTTACTCTGAGCGAAAAAGCAGAACAACTGGTAACAAAGTTCTTTCCTTCTTAACAGCAGGGGTCATTTTTGATATTACCGCCACAACCTGCATGATTATAGGATCCTCGAATTCTCCATTTACCCTTCATGGTATTATTGGATATTCTTCGTTAACATGCATGCTGATAGATGCTTTCCTGCTCTGGAAACTAAGACTTGAAAAAGGCAGAGACTGTGAAATAACCAGTGGGTTGCATACCTATTCACTCATTGCTTATGGCTGGTGGATTGCAGCATACATAACAGGTGCCCTGCTTGTTATGCTTAAGTAAGATTAAAAGGCG
>JAHEYW010000225.1 GCA_023251395.1 Bacteroidales bacterium | reverse complement strand
GGTATTGTTATGGATATTTCAAGGCATCTTAACAGGATCCTTGAAATCAATGCTGCTGAAAAATGGGTAAGGATAGAACCTGGTGTCGTTCTTGATGAACTGAATATAAAACTCAAGGAAGAAGGATTGTTTTTCGGACCCGAGACTTCAACCTCAAACCGGTGCAATCTTGGAGGTATGGTTGGAAATAATGCATGTGGCTTACATTCTGTTATTTACGGATCAACCCGCGACCATACGATTGAGTTGAAAACTATCCTTAGCGATGGCAGTGAAGCCATATTTGGCCCTGTAGATAAAACATCCTTTGATCAGAAATGCTCTCTTGATAATCTGGAGGGTCAGCTTTACAGGAATATTAATAAAATCCTGACAAACCCGGAAAACAGGAAAAACATAGTTGAGGAGTTTCCCGACCCTTCGGTTCCCAGAAGGAATACCGGGTATGCAATAGATCTGCTACTTGACTCAGATACATTCACTGAAGGATCAAAAAGGAAATTCAGCTTTACCAATCTAATTGCCGGATCAGAAGGTACACTGGCAATAATAACAGAAATAAAACTATCACTGGTTCCTGTCCCGGCCCCTCATAAAGCGCTTGTTTGTATTCATCTGTCTGAGAGAAATGATTCTTTCCTCGCAAATCTTATTGCACTGAAACATAAACCTTCTGCGGTGGAATTAATGGATGACAGGATACTTGCACTGACAGAGGGTAATATAAGCCAGAGGAATAACAGGTTTTTTCTTGAAGGAAAACCAGGTGCAATTGTCATTGTGGAGCTGGTAAGAGAGTCTGCAAGTGAGCTTGACAGCACTATTGACAATCTGATAAATGAATTAAAAGAAAAAGGATTCGGTTATGCCTACCCTGTTGTGAGGGGTAAGGATATCTCCAAAGTATGGGATCTAAGAAAAGCCGGCCTCGGCGTTTTATCTAATATGGTTGGTGATTCCAAACCTGTTTCATTGATTGAGGACACTGCTGTTGGAGTTCAACAACTGCCTTATTATATGGCGGATTTTGAAAAAATGATGAACTCCTTTGGCAAGGAGTGTGTTTACCATGCTCACATAGGGACAGGTGAGTTACACCTCAGGCCTATCCTGAATCTAAAGGATAAAAAGGATGTTGAGCTATTCAGGAAGATAGGGCTTGAAACAGCGAAACTGGTAAAAAAATACCGTGGTTCAATGAGTGGAGAACACGGTGATGGAAGGCTGAGAGGGGAATTTATTCCGGTCATTATCGGTGAAAAGAATTTCAAGTTGCTTAAAGAGATAAAAAAATGCTGGGATCCTGAAAATATACTTAATCCGGGTAAGGTTACCGATACCATACCAATGAATACCTTTCTTCGATATGTACCCGGAGTTCCCACGCCACAGCTTGATACATATTATGATTTTTCCCGAACTGATGGAGTGATCAGGGCAGCTGAAAACTGCAATGGTTCAGGAGATTGCAGGAAATCTGTGCTTATCGGGGGACTGATGTGTCCCAGCTTCATGGCGACAATGGACGAGAAGCTTACAACAAGAGCCAGGGCAAATATTCTGCGGGAATTTCTCAGCAAGGAATCTCCAGACCCCTGGGATCATGAACAGATATATGAAATTCTCGACCTTTGTCTATCCTGCAAGGGATGCAAATCAGAATGTCCATCGAGTGTGGATATTGCGAAGCTCAAGTCGGAGTTTCTTCAGCATTGGAACGACAAACACGGTATTTCATTGAGAACAAGGATGATAGCTTTCATTCATGTTATTAACAAAATCGGATCGCTCATACCTTCTCTTTTCAATTTCTTTGCTAATAACCGCTTTTTCTCTTCAATAATAAAAAGCATCCTTGGGTTTGCCCGGGAAAGAAGTATACCATTAATATATAATACTACACTTAGAAAATGGCTTAAGAAAAACCTGGATAAAATCAATCCTGTTAACCCACAGGGTAATGTATATCTCTTCGTGGATGAGTTCACTGATTATAATGATACCGAGACTGGAATAAAGGCTGTCAGGCTTCTGACTTCACTTAATTATAAAGTACTTATTGCCAGCAATGATGTCAGTGCAAGGACCTTTATATCAAAGGGTATGCTCAGGAATGCGAAAAAAGCTATCAGAAGAAATATTGAGCTTTACAGCGGGTTGATTACCAATGATATTCCGCTTGTTGGAATTGAACCATCGGCAATTTTGGGCTTCCGTGATGAATTCCCGGAACTCGTCGGGCAGGATCTCAGGGAAGCTGCAAACAAACTGGCAAAAAACTCTTTTCTCATAGATGAATTCATTTCACGCGAATTCAAGGCAGGAAGAATTAGCAGATCGTCATTTACCGATGAGAAAAGAGAGATCCTGCTTCACACTCACTGTCAGCAGAAGGCAGTAGCATCCTCCGCTCCTACACTGGATGCACTTTCAATTCCTGTTAACAATTCGGTAAGAGAAATCAAATCGGGATGTTGCGGTATGGCAGGGGCATTTGGTTATGAGAAGGAACATTATGAACTTTCGAACAAGATCGGTGAGCTGGTACTTTTTCCAGATATAAGGAACAGTGGTAATGGATCAATTGTTGCAGCACCAGGGACAAGTTGCAGGCATCATATAAAGGATGGGACCGGAAAGAAAGCAGTGCATCCTGTTGAAGTGCTGTATGATGCATTGATAAAGAAATAGTATATTAAGGGAAAGCCCGTTGCTCATGGCTCGTAGACCATAGCTCAGTGTTTAGGGGACAGAGTTTTATCAGTTTAAGATAGAATCAACAAATTCAACTCATACAATTATTGAAAAGTCATCTGCATCTTTCCAGAAAGGGAATTTTTCACGGAAGCGAGTTAATTCCTCAATAGTAATTTCAGCAGTTGCGATTCCCTGTTCATAATCATTTACTTTAGCAAGGATCTTTCCTGCAGGGTTCAAAATAACTGAATCGCCTGCGTACTTAAAACCTTCATTATCAACCCCTGTTCTGTTGACGCCAATTACATAGCATTGATTTTCTATTGCTCTTGCCTTCAGGAGAGTCTGCCATGCTTCTCTTCTCACATCAGGCCAGCTGGCAATGCAGATTATCGCTTCATAATCATTTTTGTTACGACTCCAGACCGGGAATCTCAGGTCATAGCAAATCAATGCCAGAAACCTCATGCCTGCCAGCTGAAATATCTTACGTTCATTTCCCTTGGTAAATATCCTGTTTTCGTTTGCCAGACTGAAAAGATGTCTTTTGTTGTACATTTCGTAATTACCTTCCGGTTCAAAAAGTGTAAATTGATTGAAATATTTTCCATTACTCCTTTTTATAAAACTGCCGCAAATTGCAAAATTCCCATTCGAAGCAGTCCTTTTCATCCACTGAAATGTTTCTCCTTTTTCTTCTTCCGAAAGAGTGTCTGCATTTAAAGAAAACCCTGTAGAAAACATTTCAGGTAAAACAACAAGATCAGCAGATTCAGAATAGCCGTTGATCATCTTTTCGATATTTGAAAAGTTGGCTTTTTTATCTTCCCAAACTGTATCAGGCTGTACAATAGCTATTTTCATATGAACTTTTAAGCTGATATAAAATTCCCCAAAGGTAACAAAATAAAAAGGGGCCAAACAGCCCCTTGATATATCGTTCAGGATAAAAACTATTTAGCAGCCTTCATCTGTTTGTAGTAATCATTAAAGATACCCTCAACCAGAGGTTTGTAGTAGCGCCAGAAGAATCTTCTTGGGTCGTTAGGTTTGTCAGTAAACATAATACCTTTAAGTCTCTCAATCCCTTTGAATCTTGATGTCCAGTAATCTACATTATTATTGGCAAAATCACCTGCAAAATAATATGTCCTGTGATCAAGTGTATCGGTTGTTACGGCAGGGAATTTATTTGTAAGGAAATTATCATACAGTAATGAATCACCGAGGGCAGTGGTCGAAAGATTATAATTAGAAATGACGGGGCTTTTCAATGGATCAATAATGTCAATCCATCCCTGGAAACCAACATTGTTGGTAATTCCATATTTTTCTCTGTAAATCGAATCAGTGGTTATCAAAGGAAGAGCCGACTTGAGATGAGTACCTTCTTCGAGGACGAATATTTTGTTGATACCTTTTAAGAAAACAATACCTGGTTTGGTAAAGGTCCATTGTGTTTTAAACTGCCTCCTGTACAATGCTGTCATCCAGGTCGGTACAGTTCCGTCATTTACAGTGTCGAGTGATTGATAGTATTTAGCTGTCCATCCGGTGCATTTGATACCTAGGATCAGATCCTGAGTTTTTGCTCTCTCAAGGTCCTGTGTAGGATAGTCAAAAGTATTATATTCCAGTATACTGAGTTTTTTGTTTCTCTGCATTTCAACAACATACAGATAATCGGAGAATAACATTCCTCCATACATTTTAGTAGATCTCCTGCTTTGATTTATTCCTGGATACCAGTCATTGAAATAAACACCATATGTATCAGTGTAATACAATGCATCTGTTTTAGCAACAACGTCGTTAATCGCAGAAAGTCTTAAAGGAACCGTTGCCCATTTTTTATCACGCAAAGGTCTGGTTGGAAAAAAACCGTAGTAATCTTTCTTGTATGAATAACTCATTTTATTCTTCTTGACAAACCGCCCATTGGTAAGTATCCATACAAACGACCGGTGATTATCTCTGGTAATTGTAGGAACAGATTTATCCATTATTATGACAGACATCTGCTTTCTTGGCTGGAATGTCCAGATAATAATGCTGATAACCGGAGCCGCTAGAATAACAATGAGAATAATGATAACAATTTTGAGAGGCTTTTTCATACTACTAAAATATTTGAAACTATTCAAATACTGCAACTTGATTCAAATTGATTTGTTAAAAGTATTAATTAATTTCCTTATTTAAAATAAATTTCAGGCAATTTAGTAAAAATTATTTAACTGCAAAAACTATCAATAACCCCAGGCAGAATTATATCCTCTGGGATCAGCTCCCCCTTCTTTTGAGCCATCAGGAAACACGTGAATCGCGTTTACAAGACCTATTGAACCCCGCAGCCTGAGCTTATGACCCATTGATTCCAGAGTCCTCACAGCAACACTGTCAAGCGAAGATTTTTCATATTGAATATAATCCGGAAGCCACTGATGATGAAATCTTCCTGCATTAACTGCCTCCTGTATATTCATTCCATAATCAATGACATTTACAATAACCTGATAGACGGTTGTAGGAATAGTGGAGCCTCCGGGAGATCCCACAACGAGAAACAATTTCTGATCTTTTTCGATAATTGTAGGTGACATTGAACTCAGCATCCTTTTGCCTGGTTGAATTGAATTTGCCTCCCCTCCTACGAGT
>JAHEYW010000030.1 GCA_023251395.1 Bacteroidales bacterium | reverse complement strand
GCTGGGTTTTGGAGTTGCTTTTGCCCTTCCTTTCACAATTTTTGCTCTTTTCCCTTCTATAATGAGCAGGCTGCCAAAGTCAGGAGGGTGGCTTAATTCTGTTAAAATTGTGTTGGGGTTCATTATGCTGGCTTTTAGTTTGAAATTCCTTTCCACTATTGACAGTGTATATTCTCTTAAGATTATCTCAAGGGATGTTTTTCTGGCAATATGGATAGTTATTTTCACGATTCTTGGTCTTTACCTGATGGGCAGGATCAAATTTTCCCATGATAGTGATGTTCCTTATACAGGGACCTTCAGATTATTCCTCATTATAGCTGTATTCAGTTTTGTTATTTATCTGATACCAGGTCTCTTTGGAGCACCACTGAAAGGACTTTCCTCATTTCTGCCAGAACAATCCACTTCGAAATTCAATTTACCCCGACTTATAAATGATAGCAGGACTGTTAGCGCTGTTGTGCCATCTAAACCAGAGAGCTATCTTTGCTCAGCTCCTAAATTTGCAGATCTGTTTGAAATGCCTCTTGGTCTGAAGGGTTACTTTGAACTTAATCAGGGACTTAAATGTGCCAAAGAGCAGGGTAAGCCTGTTCTGATCGACTTTAAAGGTCATGCTTGTGCAAATTGCAAGCTTATGGAAGCAAAAGTATGGTCAGATCCAGAAGTGCTGAAGAGATTAAGTGAAGATTTTGTAATCATCTCACTATATGTTGATGACCGGACGCAGCTTCCTGAAAATGAGTGGATAAAGTCATTAACAGATGGCAAACAGAAGAAAACGATTGGAAAAGTAAATGAGGATATTGAGATCACAAGATACAAGACAAATTCACTTCCCCTGTACGTGATTTCTGATTATGATGGAAATCCGCTTATTGAGCCTATGCCTACAAACCTCAATGTTTCGGAGTATAAGAAATGGCTGGATGATGGCCTTGCAAAATTCAGGAAATAGGGTCATTTATTTAATTTCTTTTGTATTTCCTGTACAGAAGGAGACCTGAAAAATAAATCATGGATAACAAAAATATTACAACTCCTATTTTCAGGAGCCAGTCTCCATGTTTCGTATAGAATGTTAACCGGGTTTCCGGAATCAGTTCTCCC
The DNA here is from genome assembly GCA_023251395.1 of Bacteroidales bacterium. Classification (GTDB taxonomy): domain Bacteria; phylum Bacteroidota; class Bacteroidia; order Bacteroidales; family VadinHA17; genus LD21. The sequence continues at coordinate 17,999 of JAHEYW010000030.1, read as the reverse complement.
TTCAGGTATCCCTGGGTCCACCATTCGGTTTTGCTGATAACATTGCCCTTTATATCAATAAAGGCAGAGATCCCGGTATTACCAGCTCTGGCCACAGGTCGACGGTTCTCAATTGCCCTGAGTCTTGCATAAGCAAAATGCTGCTTGTAACCATTTGTGTTTTTCCACCAGCCGTCATTGGTTATTATAAAGATTAAACCAGCCCCTTTCTGAATATAATCACTGACATAACATCCGAACACCGATTCATAGCATATTACCGGAGCTACTTTTACAAGATGATCCCGACTATCAAATACTGTCCTTTCCTGCTGGGATCCATATCCCCATTGCGAACCGCCTAAAAATGGCAGAATTCTCACAATGATTCTTCCTGGCCCCGCAACCCACTGTTTCTCAATGCCTGGAACAAGTTTTGATTTATGATATATTTCAACTTGTTGTGTACTGTCAATCTTGAGTGCAGAGTTGAAATGATCGATGTATTTATCAATGCTGTCAGCAAATCTGGCAGACCTGGGAGTCTTTTCATCAGATACCGAGTAAACTCTGTATGTTATCATACCAGTCACTACCTCTGCCCCCGGGTATTTTTTTACAAATTCGTTTACCATTCTTACATAACCATTCTGCTTTATGTTCTCTTCATTCACAGGGTCATCAACTGTTGTCTCTGGTGTGAGTACCCATTTAGTATTGTCTGTCACCGCACTTTCCGCTATTGTTAGGGATTTTTGCAGCTGTTTCATGAAAGGGATTGTGAACTTTGTAGTGAAAGGGTCAAAATTTGGCTGAACAATTACGATCTCATTCGCTTTCCCGTTTCCTGAAGTAATTGTTGAATATCTGGATAAAGAAATAATTATCGGAATACTAATAATTAAAGTCCATAATATCATGTACTTGAAAATATTATTTAATCCTGAAGAAATGTTGACCAATACAGATGCTAACAAAATATTTGAAATAAGTATCCACAGCGTTCCTCCGGCAGTTCCTGTAATGTCATACCACTGAATAATGCGGATATCCTTTGCAAGGCCGTTTCCCAGGTTCACCCATGGCGTGATAATATCAAGATTGTGAGTAATTAATTCCACAGATAACCATAATGAAACAAGTACTATCACAGCTGCAACAGTACCAAATTTCAGTCTTATCAAGTGTGAGAACCAGCCGATCAATGAGAAAACGAATGTGAGGCCGGCGATGACCATAACAGCACCAGTAATACTTGCAGATCGGAGCCATCCCATTGATAACATGCAGAAAAGGAGGAACCCTGGGAGGAGATAGATAAAGACTGTTATCGGGGTGAGGGTCTTACTTCTGATAAATATTTCGTTTTCTAGAATAAAAAAGGGTACCAGAGCAACAAGAAGAATCAACCCGGGGCACCATTCCGACCAGGCCAGAGCCGTCAGCAAGCCGCCAGCAATGGATAATCCTGAAAAAATGTATTTATTCATTCATTAATCCTATGGGAAAAGTCTGTCTGAAATTTTCTGACCTAAGTTACGGTGATCAAATATAATATTTGAAAGTAAACCTCAGGCTCATTTATCTTCTTCGCTACAACTAAAAATTAAAACTTTAACGGTTTGCCATAGCAAACTGATAGTTCATCCATGATTTTTCAATGCTGGTGAAATTGAACAATTATTTATTGCTTTTTGTTTTATAATGTGTTAAATTTGACATTGAGATACAAACAAAACCAAAAAATATCTTAAATGAGGCGCAATATCTTTACATTATTACTGATGTTCTTTGCCTTATCAGCTGGGGCACAGCAGATAAAGCAGGAGGTTATTGCCAGTTCCGGAGGTTATAACGTAGCATCCGGAAATACTATCTCTATAAGCTGGACATTAGGTGAAACTATAATTCCAACTTTTACGTCACAGGATGGCTCAATTGTACTTACACATGGTTTTCAGCAAAAGATTGTGATTACCACTGTTGAAGAAAATCTGGTTAATCCTGTTAAGATTACTGTATTCCCCAACCCGGCGAGTGAGATTGCCAACGTTGAATTTGAAACACCTACTGATACTGAAGTTACTATTTTTCTTGTCAGTAATCAGGGGAGTCTGGTAAAAACAATCCAGATACCCTCAGGAACATTAATAAAAGAAATTAATATGCAGGACCTTCCTTCCGGGATTTATTATTTACGGCTGGTTAAAGGCAAGCTTGTAAACGTATATAAAGTTGTAAAACTTTAAAGAAGCTTTTTACTGTCCAAAAGCAATTTTTCCATTCTTTTCATGGCTGCCCCGCTCTCAAAGGCGGGGCTTTTTTTTTGTACCCTGTATTGGAATTGGTTAGGTTAAACCTTTCATAAATGAGCTATAGTAAAAAGTCATGCTTGAAATCATACCGATAGTTGAACACACATAGTCCTGTTCAATCTACTTACTCTTTCTTGTCCCTTATTTGTACCTAATCGAAACTGACCTAGTATCTGATAATAAGGGAATAATCTTTTATCTCTGCTACATTATTCGAAAAGTCGAGTGGGGGATACATACACTTTTACACAAGACAGAACTGGTAGCGGTTCTCTTTATCCTGATACATAACATATTAAGGAGAGCTCAAGAAAAAATTAAAAAATATTTTAAAAAAATTTGAAAATATAAAAAACAATATCTACATTTGTAGAGTAGTGTAACTTAAATGTAGAGTATTATGTATCTTACAAACGCAGAAGAACAAGTAATGAAGCTCCTCTGGAAATTGGAGAAAGCTTTTATTCGTGACCTGTTAAATGAGTTTCCCGATCCCAAGCCGGCACCGACAACAATCATTACACTATTAAAACGCATGATTGATAAAGGATTTGTAAACTACAGGCAGTGTGGAAACTCAAGGGAATACTTTCCTAACGTGAAAAAATCAGAATATTTTTCTGACCATTTCAACGGATTAATCAAGGACTTCTTTAATAATTCCACAGCCCAGTTTGCATCATTTTTCACAAATGAGACAAACATGAGCCCCAAGGAATTAAAAGAACTTAGAGATATCGTTGATAAAAAACTTCTTTCAAAAAAGACAAGAAAATGACAACATTCATAATCAAATCAACTTTAAGCCTTATTTTATTATTCGGGCTTTACTGGTTCATCCTCAGGAAAGAAAAATCATTCGTTTTTAATAGATTCTACCTGATTTGTTCAGTCTGTGTCTCTCTTTTAATTCCATTTGTTTCCATTCCTTTAAATTTTATGACATCTCAGCGTCCAGAGAATTTCATTACAGTGGTAAATAATTATATCCCCGATTTTATTCCTACTCAAACTCAGGTTTATTCTGATCTGAATCAAACGGTTGATATAAATGTAGCCTCCAGAATCTCTATTTCACAGATTTTGTTTGTGCTTTACATTTTGGGGGTAGTCATATTCTTATTCCGGTTTTTCAGAAATATCAACAAAATTTTTCGCCAGAAGCGGTTGTCACAAATAAATACTTATGCCGGGCGGGAATTAGTTCTAGTTGATTATCAAACAAATCCATATTGTTTTTTGAATTCAATATTTGTTTGCAAAGCTGACTATCAGGATAATAGAATAGATGAGGAATTGCTTAAACATGAACTGGAACATATTAGCCAGTCACATTCATTTGATGTAATATTCATTGAATTAATACAAATTTTTTACTGGTTTAACCCGATCCTTATTTTATTTAATAAAGCCATTAGAGTTAACCACGAATTTCTGGCTGATGATGGCGTTATCCGGGATTCTCCTGATCTAAAAAGCTATGCGAATAAGCTCTTGAATATAATTTTCAATAAAACGAAAATTCCATTAAGTAGCGGGTTTAATCATTCCTTAACTAAAAAAAGGTTAATAATGATGACTAAATCTAAATCTAATAACATTAATGAAAGTTTAAGAATAGCAATGATTCTATGTCTTTCATTAATTTTCTTTCTCATTCTGAGTTTTAACCCCCCATATCCAGACTCTGCAAAATCACGGGTGATTCAAAATGAATTATTTGAATTACAAAATGTTAATTTAAAAGATATTGATGGGAATGTTTATAAAACAATTACCATTGGTACTCAGGTCTGGATGGCAGAAAATCTGAGAACAATTAGATACAATGATGGCACAATAATAAAGCTAGTTACAGACGATAAACAGTGGCAAAAATATGAACCAGCTTACTGCTGGTATAACAATGATGAAGAAGCGAACAAAAATAAATACGGGGCATTATATAATTGGTACACCGTCAAAACAGGAAAACTGTGCCCTATTGGTTGGCATGTGCCTGACAGAAAAGAATTGGAATCGGTTTTGATGGGGAGTTGGAGGGATACAATAATGGGTGGTAAGATGAAAGAAGCCGGGACTATTTATTGGAAGGCTCCAAATAAAAATGCAACTAATGAAACAGGCTTCACAGCACGGGCAGCAGGTCTCCGTGTCCATAGTGGAGAATTCATTTTCCTGGGTGAACAAGCTTCATGGTGGACTTCCAGTGAATGGGATAATTATATAGGATTTGGCTGGCATGTTTCATATAATGATGGTAAAGTTAAACCTAGAATTGATAGCAAGAGAATTGGTTATTCTGTCCGTTGTATAAAGAATTAATCAACTATAACAGCTAATTCTTCTTTTCAGGAATTTATTTATTAGCCCCCAAAAAAGGGACAAAGAAAATTCCCCTTTTTGTCCTTTACTTGTCACTGATACCTCTTCTGTCCCAATCCTAATTTCCTTTAATGATGAGGCATCTGGTTCAAATTGATTGAGATTCCAATCTTATTTCTTACTCATTGTTCGAATTCGTGCTTTTTACTGTCCAAAAGCAATTTTTCCATTCTTTTCATGGCTGCCCCCGACTGTCAAGTCGGGGGCTTTCTTTTAAAGTAGATGAATCTCAGGCAATTTACTTGCCTCATTATTCTATATCTCATCCTGTTTTTTCACCTCTGGAGAACTGCAGAAAGGCAAAGTAATGAACTAAGATGGAGATGATGAATTGATTATTTATCTAACTTGTATGCATAATAAATACCTGTCGGAGTAAATAAATCATCAATGTGTTTTACTAAAATCAGACAAAATGAAACCATTATCATTTCCTCTAATAATTTTATTTTTGATGATCTTTGGACTGAAATGTTACAGTCAGAATAAAGAACTTGATTCGCTTAAGATTGCTTTTAAACTGGCAAATCATGACACAACGCGTATAAGATTATTAGTCAGTATCGGAGACCGGTATTCTGCCGGAATACCTGATACAGCATTAATTTACTATCAAAAAGCGCTGGATCTGGTAAATAAAGTTATTGCAGGCTCATCCTCATCAACAAAAAATCACCCAGGTTTTTTGAATGAAATTAAATTATTGAAACATACTGCATTAAGAAAAACAGGTAATATATATGTAAGTCAGAAAGCGCATGATAAAGCTATTGAATATTATTTAAAGGCAATTGCAATTGCCGAAGAAACAGGTAATAAAGCAGGTTTATCCAGGACTTATGCCAATATCGGCATTGTCTATTATAACCAGAAGAATTATAGCAAAACGCTTGAATATGATTTAAAAGCTTTGAAAATTAGTGAAGAACAAGGAGATAGAAATGAACTGAAGAAAGGTTACGTGAATGTCGGCAGTGATTATGAAATGTTGGATTCTAACGAATTGGCAATAGGATTTTATAATAAATCCCTGGCGATTACGGAAGAAATGGGAGATAAAAAGGGAATCGCCACTTGTTATAATAAAATGGGATTGAATTATTTACGTCAGGGTAAACAGAATATTGCATTAGAATTTTTTTTTAAATGTGTTAAAATATTTGAAGAGCTGGGAGATAAAAGTGGAATGGCAGCTTCTTATGGAAATATTGGAGATTCTTTTTTTTCCAATGGCAAATATGATGAAGCTCGCGAATATGTAATGAAATCTCTGGAGATTTCAGAAGTATTGGACGATAAAATCTTCATGACTATTGGTTATCGACAAATTGGGGATACTTACCTGCGGCAAGGTTTATATGACAAAGCATTAGAGTACTTATTAAAATCATTGAAAATTTCAGAAGCTTCAGGGATCAAAATGCAGATCCTAAATTGCTATAACGATATCGGAGCCTTATATTCAGAACTAAAGTTGTACCTTAAATCGATAGAATATCACTTGAAATCACTGAAAATTTCAGAAGAACTTGGAGATAAAAGAATGATAGCAATGTCTAATTCGAATGTAGGGCTAAACTACTATTATTTACGTATGTATGATAAAGCGTTGGTATATCAATTAAAATCTTTGAAGATTTCTGAAGAAACAGGAGATAAGACACAGGTTTCTATTTGTTATGTGAATATTGCAGTTGTATATGCAGCCCAGGGCTTATATGAAAAAGCTATTGAGTACTATTTCAGATCTTTGAAACTTTCACAGGAGATCGGGGATAAATTTGTGACAGGTGCGAATTATAAGTATATAGCAGATCTGTATATAACTATAGCGGATTCCTCAGAAAATCTCTCAACGGAAGAGCGTGCAAAGAACCTGAATTCTGCAATTAGATATGGGAATGCAGGCTATAATTATGCACAGGAGATTAGCTCTGTTTCTTTACAAAACGGCATAGCATCTGAATTGCAAAAAGCATATACAAAACTTGGGAAATTTAAGGAAGCCATTAAATATGCTTCAATCTTTATTGCCACACAGGATTCTTTGTTCAATGAAGCAAAAACCAAAGCCCTCACAGAAATGAGTGTTAAGTATGAAACAGAAAAAAAGCAACTTCAGCTTGAAAAAATGGAAAAACAAAAAGAGCTGGATAATAAAACAATTGAGGCACAGCATGCAGAGAACAGAAAGCAACAGGTGATTATTATTGCAATTATTGGCATCTTAGTGATTGTTCTTGTCTTTTCAATTATTGTCCTTCGAATGTTTCGTCAGAAACGTAAAGCAAACATTTTGCTGGCAAAACAAAAAGAGGAGATATCAACCCAGCGGGATATGCTTAGCCAACAAAACATCATTCTCACAGAGCAAAAGAAGGAAATTACTGATAGCATCAGATATGCAAAACGAATTCAGTCGGCTATCTTACCCGGAGAAGAGTTGAGTAAGAACATTTTTGGAGAACATTTTATTTTATTCAGGCCGAAAGATATTGTTTCCGGTGATTTTTACTGGGGTATAAATATTAATGAATGGCGAATTATAACTGTGGCTGATTGCACTGGTCACGGTGTACCGGGGGCATTCATGAGCCTGTTAGGAATCTCATTTTTAAATGAGATAGTGAGGAAGAAAGAAATTACAAAAGCCAGTGAAATAATTGAACATTTACGTTCAGAAATTATTGAAGCCTTGCAACAAAAGGGTGCTACAGGAGAAGCCAAAGATGGGATGGATATCGTTTTATGTGTTCTTAATACCGCTACTAAGGAAGTCCAGTTTTGTGGTGCAAATAATAATTTAATTATTGTCACATCCACACAGGAATTGAAAGAAATTCCATCGGACAAAATGCCGGTTGCAATATATGAAAACATGAAGCCATTTACGAATCATTCTCTGAGCCTGAATAAAGGTGATACCATATATCTTGCAAGTGACGGATTTGAAGATCAGTTTGGAGGACATTACAATAAAAAATTCAAAATGAAACAGCTTAAATCCTTGCTGATTGACATTTCAAATAGGCCGATGAATGAACAGTGGGAAATTCTGGATTCAGGTTTCGAGAAGTGGAAAGGTGAGAATGAGCAAACAGATGATGTGACAATATTGGGAGTCAGATTATAATAGTATGAACTTGAAAAATATTTAACAGTAAATTTGGTAGTAACCCTGGATTTCTTCAGCATTCTATATCCAAAACATCTTATAATCATTAAAGCAATTTTTCCATTCTTTTCATGGCTGCCCCCGACTGTCAAGTCGGGGGCTTTCTTTTATTGATTTAAAACAACACAGATCGCTCCTGCGGAGCTTCGGATTCTACCTGTATTATTTTCTTTTCAGCTCTATGTCGCTATTATTAATAAATGTTAAAAGTAATGAATTACAGAATGTTCTGAAATAAACCGTATCCCATTTTATCTATATTAGCATGCAGAACGTAAACCTGTCATCATGAAATATTTCTTTTGGGTTGTTTTAGCCCTGCTGGCTTGCGCCGGTTGTGGTAATAAAGAAGAGCGGCTGGAAAAAAGGGCAAACAGAATACATGCCTCTGTGCTTACCGTCGATACCCACTGTGATACTCCCATGGAGTTCGAAAACTCAGATTTTGATCTGGGAATAAGACATAATGATGGTTGTGTGGATTTTCCAAGAATGAAAGAGGGCGGACTTAATGCGGAGTTCTTTGCCGTTTTTCTTGCACAGGGACCCAGAAACGATTCCTCATTTAACAAGATTCATCAGAAAGCTCTTGATATATTTAATGCGATACATAAAAATGTTGAGAAAAACTCATCTGTCGCACAACTTGCTCTTACAGCTGCAGATGCTTACAAATTGAAAAAGGAGGGAAAGATTGCTGCTTTCATAGGTGTTGAGAACGGATACCCTGTTGGAAAGGACATTACAAGGGTGAAACAGTTCTATGATCTGGGAGCCCGTTATATGACTCTGTGCCATGTGAAGAATAACGATATCTGCGATTCTTCCACTGATCTAAACGGAGCTGAAAATCACGGGCTATCTCCTTTTGGTATTGAAGTTGTAAAGGAAATGAACCGTTTAGGTATGATGGTCGATATATCTCATTCTTCAGACAGCTCATTCTACGATGTGATGAACTATTCAAAGGCACCGGTTATAGCTTCCCATTCTTCCTGTCGTGCTTTATGTGAGAGCCCCAGAAACCTTGATGACAACATGCTACTGGCCCTTAAGAAAAATGGAGGTGTTATCCAGATCTGTATCTTTAACACCTATCTGAAAACTCCGATCCCCAATCCTGAACTTGAATCAAGAATGAAGGAGATTCGTGATAAATACGGTGATTTTAAATCTCTGCCCGATTCTATTAAAGCAAAGGCCAGAGCCGAATCAAGAGAAGTACAGAAGAAATATGAAAAGCTTGCAACAGTAAAGGATGCGGTAGATCATATCGACCATGTTGTACAGGTAATTGGAATAGACCATGTTGGCATTGGCACTGACTTTGATGGTGGTGGAGGGATTGACGGTTGTAAGAGTGTTGCCGACATGAAAAACATTACCCTGGAGCTTGTCAGAAGGGGTTATTCAAAAGAAGATATAGGCAAAATATGGGGAGGAAACATTATGAGAGTCCTCCGTGAAGTTGAAAAGACAGCAGCTACTTTATCCGCGAAAAACTGAGTGTTCTCAACATCCAGTCCGGTAAAGCTTTCTGCGGGTCCCTTTTCATAAGATTAAGATACCATCCAAACTTCTTCAGTATCGGTATTTTATGAGTTTCAACAAACTCAATAAGAGTTCCATCCGGATCCTCTATATAAGCAAAATGGCCCGCTGCCTCACCCATGTCGAAGCTGTTCCCGTCAAGGGTTTGCTGGGTATCCACAGAGAATGGGAATCCTTTTTCTTTACAGGTATTCCGTAAACTTTCCATACCACGAATATCGTAACATAAGTGAATGAAACCCGGATCTCCCCAGAAGCGGTCCTCAAATATTTTTCTTTCATTGCTTTCACCCGATGAAATAAGTTCAATCTCACTATTCCCCATGAGTCTGCTGAAAGGTCCACTGAAAGGTCTGCCTCTTCTCAGCAGAACTCTTCTCAGATTCCTTCCTCCTCCGGGAATATACTTTAAATCGTCTGAAATACCTGTTTTATCGTATACAACCTGGTCATATCCAAGTACTCCGGAATATACCTTCAATGATTTTTCAATATCTGATACTCCAACCATTGCACCGTAAGCGCCGCCAGTAACCTTCTTCTCATTCATAAACCAGTCACCGGCTTCGACCATCTGGAATATATTGCCCAGAGGGTCTTTAACGAAGAATGTCATTTTTCCCGAAGGATCTGCTAATGGTTCTCCCAGCTGAGGTATGTTTTCTTTTCTGAAGTAATCAAGAGTCTTTTTAATACTTTTGATTTTGATCTTGCATGCAAATATTCCAAGGTTTCCCGCCACAATTTCGTTAATTGCATCAACCGGGGTACGTCCTTTATATTGCCAGATTTCGAACCCGCCACCACTCTGAAGGTTAAAGGTAAGTACAGCATATCTTGATTGAGGTTTTCCTCCGGTGTAAGGAAGCATATACTTCGCTTCTGCGGTTTCTTCGAAAATGGGGCAATCCATACCAAAGCTTTTTCTGTACCATGCCCAGGCTGTTGGAACATCTTTAACTCCTACACCTATTTGCTGAATGCCACTTATGTAATAGTTATCCATTGTATTAATATCTTTTATGTCGATTTTATATTACCTGCCAACCTGAAGAATAAGGCCGGAAAATACTTTCTGATGAAAAGCATTGTCAGTTCACTGCTTCCGACAAGAATTTCCCTTTTGTTCTTTATTATACCTCTGATAATCATATCCGCTGCTTTCTCAGGTGTAATACCTTTTTCCTGACCTGCATCCATTTTGCCGTGTTCCTTACCGTCTGCATCGAGTGCTCTCACAGATATTTTGGTTCTGACCCTGCCAGGAATTATTACAGAGGTATTTATATTGTTTTTCTGGTTTTCTATGTGCAGTGTTTCAAAGAAACCATGTAAGGCCTGCTTTGAGGCAGAGTAAGCAGATCTGAGAGGAAAGCCGAATCTCCCGGCAATGCTGCTTGTGGCAAGAATATGACCCGATTGTTGCCTGATCATAATGGGCAAAACTGCCTTGGTCAGCGCTATGGTCCCGAAATAATTTATTTCCATTATCTTCCTGTCGAGCCACAGGGGTGTTTCTTCCACAGTCGCCCGCTGGCTTATTCCACCGATATTAATCAGATAATCAATTCTTCCGGTTACTGCCACCTGTTCATTTACCAGTCCTTCAATTTCTTTAGTATCAGAAAGATCAAACGGTGCCAGATGTATTCTGCAGTTATGACTTGCGCAGTTTTGCTTAACCTTTTCAAGTTCGGAAGGCTCATTCGATGAAATTATTATTTCTGCTCCTTGTTTTGCAAAAGCATACACAAGAGACTCTCCGATACCGGAAGAAGCTCCGGTTATCCAAACCACTTTTCCCTTAAATGAACTCATTAAGATTTTTAAATTTTGGAGATCAAAGATACCAACTCCTGATAATTACTTTTAAGCTGAAGAAAATTCTCATCTTTTTTGCTAATCAGGTTCCTGATCCTGAATCCTCCGATGATCCTTCTGAAAAGAAGGAAATAGTTCCATGCAAACAATCCGGCTACGGGGATAAAGGTAAAGCACAGAAGTCCCAGCCACAATGGAGAAACCGTTATAAGCAACACAATAAGATAGACCGGCATCAGGATAAGAGCCAGCGCAAAAGATATTGCGTATTTCAGTGAACTGTGAAACTGGATATCTTTTATCTTTTTGATCTGAATATCTGGGATCTTTATAAATACGAAATTGAAAATGAATCCGAAAAGGAAGAGAGGTAAACCTGCTATAAGACCCGCAATCCCTAAAGTCAGCCAACCCAGAGGGTGTTTTTTCTTTTCAAGAAGCCTGTAATTCAACCTGAGATCCCTTGTTTTTCTCTTTATCTCAACAGCTAGCTCACAGATCCTTTTATAGGTTGAATTTTCAGTTGTCCTGAGCCTGTTTAACTTGTTTATCAGAATACGGTCCCTGAATAGTTTCGGCATCCTCACATCATCGCTGTACTTGCCGTTTACCAGTTTTCTGAGCTCATCGATTGCTTCATAGTCCTCATCCGATTCAATATGAACCATATTTTTCTCCATCTCTACTGATAGAAGTTCACGGAGTTCATTCAACGCTTTTTGAGGATTTTCTTTATATAAACCTTCAAATTGAGATACTTCTATTGGCTTTCCATATACCACAGTCAGAACCTGTCTTATCCGCGAATAATGGCTGAATTCCAATCCTACAGGTATAATCTTTATATTAAGATTGAAATCTGTTGCTTCCTCAGCCTGGAAAGCAATCCTGCATATCCCTTTTTTCAACTGACGAAGTCTCCTTAGACCTTCATGATTACCTTCGGGCAGGATACCAATTCCGTTTTTGTGTTTTATTGCATCAATTGTCTTATCGAAGATCACATCGTTACCCCTGACATTTTCTATCCCATCCCTTATCCTGTAAACAGGAAGGATTTTTAAAAAATATAGAATTGAAGCAATAAATTTCCGCTTGAATATATCTGCACGTGCAAGGAAAATAAGTTGTCTGTTATTGGTAAAAAGTACAGCAAGTGCATCCATCAGAGCATTCTGGTGGTTGGGTGCAAATATCAGGTAATCATCAGGACTAATATTCTCGCTGCCAACTATAATTACTCTTCTGTAATAAACATTATTATGCCAGAAACCTGCAACTGTCTTTAAAAGTGCATAACCGGCGGAGTATTTTTCAATATTTTCCCTACCCATCAGAGTGTATGTTTTTTTCAGCCAAAAAATGTTCAGAGGCAGGCATTATTCCCTCTTTTGGCTGCAAGATAGAAAAAATGGAAAATAAGGATTCCTGACTTTCTTTTTTTGTTAATTTTTTAGCAGCATAATAAGTCTTTATACCACCTTCTACATGAAACCAATATCCTCTGCCAGCCTGTCAATATTCCTTCTGTCACGTTTTGTGGGTCTTCCGGTTCCTCTAGATCTGACAACAAATCCTGAAAGTTCCCTGTTCATTAGTTTCGATTTTTCATTTTCAGGAGTAATGTCATTAATATAAAGTGTGACGAGTTTTGGTGATAACCTGTTTTCAACAGGCCTAATTACTTCATAGCTGAAGATTGCAGGGTTTCTTTTTATAAAAATAAATTCGCCGGCATTTATTACTCTGGAAGGTTTTACCGGGATATTATTAATCAGGATCTTTCCTTTCCGGCAGGCATCAGAAGCCTGACTCCTGGTTTTAAATATCCTGACTGCCCAGAGGAATTTATCAATTCTGATTTCACTTGTTTCAGACATCCCAACAAATATTCGGTTCCCTTTATCAGGATTCATTCACAGATTTATTATCTGAGGGAAGGGAAGGAGCTTTACTGTTCTTGTTAAAGCAGGTCATTGTAAGCTCTAATCCGGAAGTCCCGAAAGACTTTATCATTTCAGCCACAATTTCCACTCTTTCTTCGATGAGTTTCTTTTCTTCTGAAGTCCAGGCGCCAAGCACATAGTCTTTCTGTCCTCCTTTGTGAAAATTATTGCCAATACCGACTCGTATCCTGGCATAATTATCGGTACCGAGGATAGTGTTTATATGAGCAAGGCCATTATGACCGCCTGTACTACCTTTAGGTCTCATTCTTATCGTACCTGTTGGCAGGGCAAGATCGTCGACAACAACCAGCATATTTGCAACTTCTATTTTCTCCTTTTTCAGCCAGTAATCTACTGCAAATCCGCTCAGATTCATGTATGTGGAAGGTTTCAAGAGGACAAAGGTTCTCCCTTTATATCTGAAATGAGTAACAGAGCCATATCGTTTGTCCTCAAAAAAAGCATTGGATGCATTTGCTAATGCATCCAACACTGTAAATCCGATATTATGACGGGTATTCTGATACTCCTCACCAATATTTCCCAGGCCAACAATAAGGTATTTCAATTTGCCTGATTTTTGGTAAATAAAGATAAAGAAGACTATTCTTCAGATGCACCCTCAGCAGGAGCAGCAGCAGCGGCAGCAGCAGCAGCAGCAGCTGTTTCAGCTTCAAGTTCTTCAGGAGTTTTCTGTGCAACACGCGAAGTGGCAATTGCCAGAACCATAGATTTCTTAGGATCGAGCAGTTCGATATTATCGTATGAAAGATCACCAACCTTTATTGACTCGTGAATTTTCAGCTCAGTAATATCAATTGGTAAGTATTCAGGAATATCTTTTGACAAACCTTTAACCAACAGGCTTCTTCTTCTTATGCGCAACTTACCTCCAGCCTTAACACCAGCTGAGTCTCCGGAAACTTTGATAGGTATACCAATGGTAACTGGTTTATCAGCAGCGACCTCTGTAAAATCGACATGTAATATCTTGTCTGATACAGGGTGAAACTGGATATCTTTCAAAACAACATTATATTCTTTACCTTCAATCTTCAATATAACCAGATGAGCATCTGGTGTATATATAAGATTTTTAAAATTGTTCTCATGTGTATAAAAATGGATGTTTTCTTTACCTCCATATATCACGCATGGTACATTAAGTGATTTGCGCAGCTCTTTTGAACTTTTCTTTCCCAGCTCAGTCCTGTTGAAACCGCTAATTTCGAGTGTCTTCATTTGTCTTTAAATTGTTGTGCTACTCAATCCCGCGCCTGCGGGATCCCATCACACGTTTGACATTAAATTTTAAAAATTGGCGGGCAAATATAGTACAAAAGAATCAGAACACAAAATTTGTGCTTATTGACTGGTTTGAGTTGACTGCCTGTATTGTTCTTGCAAATATTCCTGCAATTGACAGTACTTTTATTTTTGGTGAATGATTATTAAAAGGCATTGAATCTGTAACCACCAGCTCTTGTATTGGTGAATCATTTATTCTTTCAACTGCATTTCCTGAAAGAACAGGATGTGTAGCAAAAGCTCTGATGCTTTTAGCACCTTTATCCTTCATCATCTCTGCAGCAAGGGCTAGCGTACCTGCTGTATCGACCATATCATCAATGATAATAACATTCCGGCCCTCCACTTCACCGATTATCGACATCTCTTCGATAATATTTGGCTTCTTCCTTAATTTATAGCACAGAACCATTTCAGACTGAAGATGTCTTGCATAAGCGTTTGCTCTTTTTGAACCTCCCATGTCAGGAGCTGAAACACAGAGATTTTCCAGCTTAAGATTTTCAATATATGGTGCGAATATTGCTGAACCGAACAGATGATCTACCGGAACATTGAAAAACCCCTGGATCTGATCTGCATGGAGGTCCATTGTAATAACCCGGTCTACTCCGGCAGCGCTCAGGAGGTCAGCTGAAAGTTTAGAACCGATTGAAACCCGTGGCCTGTCTTTCCGATCCTGTCTTGCAAATCCGTAATAGGGAATAACAGCTATTACTTTATAAGCAGAAGCTCTTTTTGCAGCATCGATCATCAGGAGAAGCTCAAATAGATTTTCTGCAGGGGGATTAGTAGACTGGACGATGAAAACCATACATCCCCTCACTGATTCATCGTAGCAGGGTTGAAATTCCCCGTCGCTGAATTCGGTAACAGAGCTTCTACCCAGTTCAATTTTCAATTCATTTACTATCTTCTGAGCCAGATGATATGAAGACCTGCAGGAGAATATTTTCATTGGTGCTCTTCCAAACATCTTATATTATTTTTTCAGATTTGACTTCAGGTTATGATCGTTACAAAATTAGAAATTCCAGATAGAATTAACGGTTTATTTTCCAATTGTTAATAGATTGTTCAATAAAATCCAGGATATCCATTCTCCCTGTTTTTTTTATGGCAGATGTTATAAATGTCACAGGAAGTTCCTCCCATTTCTCAAGCATAACTTTGTCATAGTCCTTTATAATCTTCTGGATTTCATTTGCGGATAACTTATCCGTTTTTGTGAATACTCTGGCGATAGGAATGCTGCTTAAACCTGCCATCTCCAGAAATTCCAGATCTATTTCCTGAGGTTTTATCCTGGAATCGATAAGGACAAAGAGACAACCCAGATTAGCCCTTTTGACCAGGTAGTTTTTAACATCTTTAATCCATTTCTCTCTCTCTCTGGCAGAGACTTTTGCATACCCATACCCTGGTAAGTCAACAAGGTACCATCGGTCATTAATAATGAAATGATTTATTGTTCTTGTTTTACCTGGCTGGGAGGATATTTTTGCCAGCTTTTGATTTTCAGCCAGCATATTAATGAGAGATGATTTACCAACATTTGACCTCCCTATAAATGCAAATTCCGGCAAAGATGTTTTCGGACATTGTGATAGATTCTCACTGCTCTTTACAAATGTTGCCGAATGGATGATCATTGTTTATCCTGTTTTTTAAATTTTTTCATGAACCGTTCTTCATCGATTATAAATCTTGAATGGGTGCCTTCCCCGATCTTATAGGTTCCATCCGTAACCACTACATTGAATGTCAGTGAGTTGCCTTCAATTCTAACAAGAGTTGCTTCACATTCAACCGAAGTACCAACAGGAGTACCTTTCAGATGGGTTATGTTAACTGTTGTTCCGACTGTCCCATGCCCTTTTTCAAGATATGGTTGAACCAGAAGGAGTGCAGTATGTTCCATGAAAGCCAGAAGTGCAGGTGTTGCAAAAATCTCCAGAAATCCTGACCCAAACTTTGCAGCAGTATCCTCAAAAGTAACTGTCTTGGTCTGCCTGAGACTGATACCCGGAGCAAGTACTTTATTCATTTCCGGTTTTATTTTAAATTGTTATAAGGTATGTCAATTTTTTTATACACCAGGTTCCGGTTTCCAAAAGGAGTAAGTATTTCTGCGATTATTCCAACGGATTTAATTCCAGCCTCACCAGTTTTTTTAAGTGTAATCAGACCGGTAGACTCGGAATCATTCACTTTCACACATTTTTTAGAATTGAACAAGCCATTAATAAGTTCACCTTCATAAAAATTTGCCTCGGATCTGGCCTTCGATAATCCAAGAATAATTTTAAAAGTGCCATTCTGTTTATATTCATCACTGATCTTGATAACCAGTTCCGGATAGTCTATAATTTTTTTCCCGTTTGAATCATATTCTTCAAAATATGTTGTTCTCAATCCGTTAACAAACCCCAGCCTGGCTTTTATCCTGCCTGACTTGTAATATTGAATCTGTATACCGTTGATAGAATCGTCCTTAAAGGGTGTTTTACGGAAAATCTTTCCATCGTCAAAGAACCAGACAGCTGTATCCTGCCTCTTTCCATTTTCATACCAGAAGGTCTGATAAAGTTTACCACTGGCATCAAAGGTCTTCATCAGGCCATTCCGGATCCCGTTTTTAAAGGTGACTTCCTTGACCAGCCTTCCCTGTGAAAAATATTGCGTAATTCCATTGTAACCTGTATCAGCTGCATTTGTTGCATTCAGGGAATCAGCTTCTCCTTTAACCGATTTTTTCCCCGAATTACTGGAACATCCGTTTGCTAATGTAAAAAAGAGTAAAAGGGTTATTAAATATATGCCTGTTTTCATTATAATGAGAATTAGGTTAGTGTTTTGTTATTAATAAATACTTCCAGAACTTTTGCCTCCTGTCTGGGTTCCAGTACAATATCTGAGATCATTGCAGGTACGAGAATTGTCTCCCCCTTAGATACAATTTCCACTCCCTGATCCCAATGGATCAGGAACTCACCAGAGATACATATATATATTACAAAAGAATCAATCAGGTTTAAATCTTTTCTGATAAAGCTGTTGAAATGAAGAATATTAGTATTGAAATATGGGCAGCTTACCAGGTTTTCAGTCTTATCCATTGAAATAAATCTGGAGATCTTAGCTTTTCCAGCTGCATTGTAGTTAATGGCATCTTTTGCCAGTTCGGTATGCAGTTCTCGCGGATCACCGCTGCTATCAGTTCTGTTCCAGTCAAATATTCTGTAGGTTATATCAGAGGTTTGCTGAATTTCTGCCAGCAGATTTCCTGCACCTATTGCATGAATTCTTCCGGCAGGTGTAAAGAAGGTATCTCCGACTTCAGAGTTCTCAGAATTAAGAAGGCCGGGTAAGGTATCTGAATTAAGGGCTTCGATAAAGATATCCTTTGTGATTGGCCGGGTAAAACCTGTGTATATCTTTGCAGATGGTTCTGCTTCAAATATATACCACATTTCAGACTTACCAAAAGCATTATGCCTTTCTAAAGCCAGCTTA
>JAHEYW010000224.1 GCA_023251395.1 Bacteroidales bacterium | reverse complement strand
CAGCAGGAAAAGAAAAGAGGGAAGAGACCTGTCAGAATATCTGTTGGACTTTTTCCGTAAAATATTTGATCCTCTGATCTTATATTCATTAAGACATAAGGCCCTGGTGACAATCTCTTCAGTGGTATTATTTGCAATCAGTATTGTAATCTTTATGCGTCTGGGGGGCGAATTTATCCCACAACTGGAAGAGGGTGATCTTGCAGCAGGTGTAATGACATTGCAGGGTGGATCACTTACCCATACAATCGATATGGTAACCAAAGCAAATAAGATCTTGCTTGATAATTTTCCAGAGATAAAACATACTGTTTGTAAGATTGGGGCAGGTGAAATACCTACAGACCCGACACCGATGGAGACAGGAGATTATATAATAACTCTGAAGGATAAAAGTGAATGGGTCTCGGCAAAAACCAGGGAGGAGCTGGTCTCAAAAATGGAAGAGAAACTTGTTGTGCTTGCTGGTGTAAAGTTTGAGTTCCAGCAACCAATTGCAATGAGGTTCAATGAACTCATGTCGGGCTCAAGACAGGATATTGCGGTTAAAATTTTTGGCGATGAACTTAATATTCTGGCTGCTAAAGCCGACGAAGTTGAAAGCCTGATAAAAAGTGTTCCCGGTGTTGAGGATATAACTGTAGAAAAGGTCACCGGACTTGATCAGGTACAGATCGAGTATAACCGGGACAGAATTGCACAATATGGTGTTACAATAAATGACATTAACACTGTCCTCCGAACAGCATTTGCAGGCAGCCAGGCCGGAGTGGTATTTGATGAGGAGAAAAGATTCGGACTTGTTGTCCGACTCGATAAAGATTACAGGCAGAACCTTGAAGATATCAGAAATCTTACAATTGCTCTTCCTGGCGGGCATCAGATACCAATAAACCAGCTGGCTGATATTTCTGTCAGATCAGGACCTGCTCAGGTATCAAGAGAAGATACAAAAAGAAGAATAACAGTAGGATTCAATGTCAGGAATCGAGATATCAAAAGTGTCATAAATGATGTTTCCGGCCTCATTGACAGTAAAATAGTCTTACCTACTGGTTATTATATAAACTATGGAGGGCAATTCAGAAATCTTGAGGCTGCCCAGAAAAGACTCTCTATTGCAGTACCGATAGCTCTTCTTTTGATATTTGTCTTATTGTATTTCACATTTAATTCTGTTAAACAATCCCTTTTGATTTTCAGTGCTGTGCCTATGGCGGCAATAGGAGGTGTGTTTGCACTCTGGATCCGCGGAATGAATTTCTCCATATCTGCCGGAGTTGGATTTATTGCTCTGTTCGGGGTTGCCGTTCTAAATGGAATTGTACTGATTGCTGAGTTCAACCGGTTTGAAAAAGAGGGTATAACCGATATACAGGAAAGGGTTCTGAAAAGCCTGAAAACCAGAATGCGACCAGTAATCATTACTGCAACAGTTGCCTCCCTTGGGTTCCTACCGATGGCTTTGTCCATATCGCCGGGAGCTGAAGTTCAGAAACCACTTGCTACGGTAGTTATTGGAGGGCTTATTACATCAACTTTTCTGACGCTGATTATTCTACCGGTCTTTTATGTTTTATTATCAAATAGAAGTATTATGTCAAGGATTAAAAATAATCGACTTAAAATGCCTCTTCTCGTTTTACTGATTCTTCTCAGTCCCGTATTTTCAGTTACTGTTTCAGGACAACAAGAAAGAAAAATAAATCTTCACGACGCAATCACAGCAGCGCTTGACAGCAATCTTTCAGTCAGATCTGCCGCATTATCGGTAAATTTCTCCCGGGCGCTTAGAGGTGCTGCATTTGACCTTCCCAAAACATCTTTTGACGGTCAGTACGGGCAATTCAATTCGATAAACAAAGATAACAGTATAGCAATCTCCCAATCCTTTGCTTTCCCGACAGAATACATAAATAAATACAGGCTGGCTGATGCGAATATCAGGAACAGCGAATTGCAGCTAAAAGTATCACAGCTTGAAATAGCAACAGAGGTGAAACAGATCTACGGGCAATATTTTTTTCTGAAAGCAAGACTTAAGCTTTTTACATATCAGGACAGCCTTTATTCAGGGGTAACGAAAGCGGCTGAACTAAGAGCATCAACTGGAGAGACAAATCAGCTTGATATGGTAACTGCGCGTTCACAAAGTCTTGAAATAAAGAACCAGTTATTTCAGATTAATTCAGATATTGGGATATGCTGCCGTAAACTTAAATTTTTATTAAATAGTTCATGGCTGCCTGTGCCTGCCGAGGATGATTTGATCCTGAAAAGGAAATTATTCCCGGTCGATAGTACTCAACTTAATGAAAACCCTTCCCTTGGAGCAGCAAATCAGAAGGTTGAGATATCAAAACTGGAAAAGAAGCTGGAAAGAGGGCAGATGCTGCCTGATCTGAATGTGGGCTACTTCAGTCAGACGTTGATAGGGACTCAGGATATAAACAACGTGCCGGTATATTATGGTACCGGGAACAGGTTTACAGGAATCCAGGCTGGCATCTCCATTCCTGTATGGATTGTTCCTTATACATCAAGATCAAAGGCTGCCAGTATTAATGAAAAGATAGCAAGGACAGAGGCAGAATCTTTTTCGAAATCAGTCAGTAACAGTTATAGCACTCTTATGGATGAATTCAAAAAGTACTCCTCCACAGTTGAATTCTATGAAAAACAGGCACTGCCGGAAGCTGATATAATTGCCGGGCAGGCTACGAGAAGTTATAAAGCCGGAGTACTTGATTATCTGGAATTTGTTATTACACTTAACAGGGCAATGTCTATCAGACAGAATTATCTGGAGGCCCTTAACAACTATAATCAAACATTAATTTCAATTGAATATATCACAGGTAAAATATATTAAAATACCACATTATGATAAAAGCAACATATTATAAAGCATTGTTATTCATTGCATTGGTTCTCATGGTTTCCTGTTCGGGGAATAAACAACAGACCGTTGAAACCGCAATGAAAGAAGAGCTGCCTGATTCTATTGTCGAATTACGTGCCGACCAGATAAAAATGGCAGAAATAGAGCTCGGGAATTTTGAAACCAGATCAATGGGGAAGATCCTTAAGGTAAATGGTAAGGTAACAGTGGCTCCGCAAAATTCTGCAACTGTTTGCATTCCCTTTGGTGGATTTATTAAGAGTACAAGTATGATTCCAGGGAATCCTGTTGAAAAGGGCCAGCTCCTTGCCATTGTGAGTAACCAGGAGTTTATTGATATTCAGCGTGGATACCTGGAAGCAAAAAATAAACTCAGTTTTGCTGAAGCTGATTTTAAGCGTCACAATGTATTATATCAGAATGATGTCTACTCTGAGCAGAATCTTCAGCAGGTCACGGTTGAGTATAAAAACCTTAAAGCTGAATTAAAATCGCTGGAGCAAAAACTGGTAATGATCGGCCTCGATCCTGAAAAACTGACAGAGGATAATATCAGGAGCGAAGTGAATCTGGTTTCCCCGCTGAAAGGATATCTGAAAACGGTTAATATTAATGTTGGGAAATTTGTATCGACAACTGATGTTCTTTTTGAGATAGTAAACACCGACAAACTGATGCTCGAACTGGTTCTTTTTGAAAAAGATGCAGACAGGGTATCTGCCGGACAACGACTCACATTCTTTATAAATGATGAATCGGAGACTCATGAGGCTGTTGTTTACCAGACCGGTAAAGCTGTAAATGATGACAAGACGATAAAGGTTTTTGCAGTTGTGACAAGTTACTGCAGGAATGTTCTGCCAGGGATGTATGTCAATGCTTTTATTGAGGAGTCGAAAGATACTGTAACCGTTCTGCCGTCGGAGGCAATTGTGAGTTTCAACGATAAAGATTACATTTTTGTATATGGCAAGGATAAGGAGGAGGCAGGAAAGCCATTTACTGAGTACAAAATGGTCGAGGTCATGAAAGGAATAGTATCAGCCGGATATACAGAAGTAAGGCTGCCAGACTGGTTTGGCAAGGTTGGAGCAAAGGTTGTAATCAAGGGAGCATATAATCTCCTGTCGGCAAAGAAAAATGCAGGTGAGATGGCCTGCTGAAGGGCTGGAAGACGGAAGACCGAAGTCCGAATTCAGAAGTCTTGGCTGCTTTAAACCTTGAACTTTGAACCTTGAACTTTGAACCTTGAATTATGAACTAGAACAGGTACACAGAGAACTACAGAGGAGACACAGACTTATACAGAGTATTATTTTGACGCCTGTCGCCCAACGCCCGACGCCTCTTTCATTTTATTAGATATAATCAATAGTCAGACTTATACCATCCTCTGACATCGACACCTGTCATCCCTGCTCTGGTTGCTGCCTCGATACCTAAATCACTGTCTTCAAAAACTTCAATGAACTGTGGATCGATCTTCATCAGTTCTGCACATTTCAGGAATGTCTCCGGATGCGGTTTATAGTTTATAACATCATTTGCAGTAACAATAACTGAAAAGTACTTCCTTAAACCTGTTACTTCCAGTGTGCCTTCGACAGCTTCTTTGTGTCCACCTGTTCCGACTGCCATAGGCAAGATTCCGAAGTATCTCGTTACAAGTTCAGCGACTGGTTCAACAGGCTTTATCAGGTGCTGTTTCTTTATAAATTCTTCAAGCTTTGCATTCAGGATTTTTTCGACAGATACAGTTCCCTGCAGTCCTCCGTTTCTGATTACAGTTTCAGCAATTACCCATCCTGGTATCCCGGAATTATTTTTAAGGAAAGACTGATCCATAGATGTTCCAAACCTTTCACAGGCTTTCTTCCATCCCTCATAGTGGATCGGCATGGAATCAACAAGCGTTCCGTCGAGATCAAAGATAAGTCCTTTTGTCCCGGGTTTTATTTCGTATATCATTCACTTAAATTAAGCCGCAAATATAGACAAATTAAAAAAGCCCCGCCAAAGGCAGGGCTATAGAGCGATCAAAATAATTATCTTTTATACGAAGCCAGATAATCTTTGACCTGGCGATAAATATTATCAGGTGTAAACCCAAACTTCTCATCAAGAACCTTATAGGATGCTGAGTATCCGAAGCTATTGAATCCCCAGATTTTCCCTTTTGGTCCTACCAGCCCCAGCAGGGTTACTGATAAGCCGGCAGTCAGTCCGAATACCGGCACATTTTCAGACATTACTGAACTTCGATATTCTTCACCCTGGTTCCTGAAAAGGCCTTCAGAAGGCGCTGAAACGACCCTGATTTTCAGACCATCATTTTTGAGAAGAACTGAGGTTTCAATAAGTGTTGAAACTTCTGATCCGCTGGCAATAAGGATAATGTCTGGTGATCCTTCACACTCCTGAACAACATAGGCACCTTTTCCGGATTTCAATGCTTCAGTAAATCTGTCGCCGCTGGACGCCGGAAGATCTTTAATATTCTGCCGTGAAAGGATAAGAGCAGTAGGGGTTTTTCTATTTTCAAGTGCCATCTTCCATGCAACGGTAGTTTCAACGGCGTCGGCAGGCCTCAGTACAACCA
>JAHEYW010000223.1 GCA_023251395.1 Bacteroidales bacterium | reverse complement strand
AATCTTTAATTTATTTTAATCCACTTTAATTTCATTTATTTTAAGATGTGCTAAAAATGGCTATTTATGAAAGAAATGCATTAAAGCAGAAAATATCAAATTAAACGTATGAGGTCCGCCACTGACCTCAACTAAATCCCTATCCGCCAATTGGAGGATGGGGATTTTTGTTTTTCTTTCCGACTTCAGCTCGCTGAATGGAGGAATGAAAAACAAAAATACCCAGCAACGCGAAGCGGGGCAGGGATTTAGTTGAAGGGTTCCCCCCAAGCGGATCACTGGAAGTAATCCCCAAGCGGATCACTGGAAGTAATCCCCGAAGCGGATCACTGGAAGTAATCCGCAAAAGATCAAAGATGTAAACCTCAACTCGCTGAGTGATGAGCCGGGCCCTGAATTTTAATTGACTTTTACCTTTTTATATCATAAATTAGATACTCTGATTCAGGAGGCGATTATTCATTTGAGAGAACTAAAATCTGATCCTATGGAAAATCTCGTCATTGTTTTCAAAAACAAGTTGATTAATAACCGAAAACTTGGATTCCTGTGGATTATCCTTGGTATTCTGATCTTCTTTTTCCA
Source organism: Bacteroidales bacterium (assembly GCA_023251395.1). Classification (GTDB taxonomy): domain Bacteria; phylum Bacteroidota; class Bacteroidia; order Bacteroidales; family VadinHA17; genus LD21. The sequence goes on along the minus strand of JAHEYW010000223.1, from coordinate 4,924 downwards.
GAAGAATTCGTCTGGACAGCATGAACTGGGAATAGCCCTTGTTTTCTTACTGATTGGAGTAATTCATCTTACACCCCTGGTTGGTTCTGAGAAAGCACAAATTGAGATCTTCAATGGTGGATTGAAGATCCTCTGGTTACACTGGATACGAAAAACAACTGTTCTGGATTCAGAAATTGAAAGCATAATACTTGCTGAAAAAGGTGTTATCATAAACAGGAAAAATAAAAAAGCCCTGAAGATAAAGTTCTACCTTATGAACAGGGCTCAGATGACTCAAGTCTATGATTTCTTTACAGAATATGCGAAGACAAAGAATCTGGTGCAGGAATAAACTACCTTTTATTTTTCCTTTCCGGTAAGTATCTTCTCCAGCCTGTCGCGCTTAACACAATTATCAAAACTGAACGATTTCGCCAGTGCGATGATTTCATCATCGGTCTTTCCTTTAAATAAATTACAATATTCAGGTAAAAGAGCTTCCGAAATAAGTATATTCCTTACCAGCAGGGTTAAATGCCTGCTTATTCCGGTAGGATATGGATTGTATTCAGGGAACTCTTTCTTAAATAAATCCTCAAGCGGGGCAATCACCTGACGGATATCTTTATCCGTTGATCCCCATGCATCTGCTCCCAGCCGGTCTTTCTTTTTAAGGAATGGAGTTACCATTTTCATATAAGGAGTTTCATCCTTCTGATGAACCACAGCCTGAAGACCTAGATCCTTGTAGAGCCAGATACACCAGCTTACCTTGTATTTTTTATAATAAGCAAGTTGGTCCTTAAGGATCTGATACCTCATTTCATCCTTTACCGGGTTACCAGTATAAACCGGACCGAACTCTCCAACCCAGATGGGTACCTTGCGATCGAGCATAAAAATGCTTTTCTTTAAAAAGTCTTTTTCCAGTGTATCCCTGTTAACGAATCTTCCGTCGGTAATTCCGGGGTAGTCTCCGCCTCTTATAAATCCTGGCAGTGCATAATCGTGATTGGTATACACCGCGTTGTCCCATATCTCTGTGAATTTGCTAAAATCGGTGGCATAACGGTCGCCCTCAAGGAAGAAAAGATGGTCTGGATCAACCTTCATGATAACCTCGCGAAGTCTTTTATAATAGGTGAATACCCTCTCTCCGGTTGGGTCACCTGGTTCGTTGATCAGGTCATACCCTGCTAACCATGGCTGATTCTTATAATGGTCGGCAATCACTTCCCAGAGATGCACAACCCTGTCCTGAAATTCCTTATGATCCCAGAATGTTGCCTTATGGGTGGGATTGTCACTGTGCCAGTGCTGATTCTGAGCCCCTGGAAGAGCATGCAAATCAATGATCGTATATATCTTATGTTTTGCACACAGCTCAATTACATTATCGAGATATGCGAATGCCTCCGTTTTAATCACTCCGGGGTTCATATCATCCTCGAAAAGATGATAGTTAATCGGAATGCGGATAAGGTTCAGATCCATACTCTCTACATATTGCGCATCAGGTTCGGTAAAGTAATTTTTAAGGAAGGTATCAAAATACAGATTGTACTGTTTTTCTCCCATTACCTTAAGCAAACCGTCCCTCATGGCCTGTTCATTGCCTGAATACCCATCAATGAAGTTCTCCATGTGCAGCATTCCTCCCAGTCCGAAACCTCTCAGAAATACAGTGTCACCTTTCTGATTGACGATCTGGTCTCCGGCAATCTTGAGCAAGTTGACATCTTTTGCAATTTTTTCAGTTTCCTTCTTTGGCTTTTCCTGTTGAGAACAGCCAGATAATAATATCAACAGACTGATGATCAACGATAAGTAAAATCTTATTTTTCTCATAACTTTAGTAGTTTGTGTAAAGATAAAAAATTTTCCTTTCGTCCATTTTTAGCCTGTTCATTGTTTATGAGCAGAATTATTTGTTATTTTATACAACTACAACTGCTTCACTGAAAATTAATCCTGGTTTTATGAAAACAAATATAGAATCATTGTCAGCCGGCAGGCGCCGATTCCTGAAAGGTCTTGCTGGTATTCCCATTCTCTCTCTTGCAGGGACATTCGGAATTTCGAAGATTGATTTAAAAGAGAACCTTTCCGATGAGTTTTACCAGCAACTTGATCAGCTGAAAGGGAAAATGCCTGAAGGGAAACTTGGCAAGCTAACTGTCAGCAGGGTTATACTTGGATGCAATCCTATAATTGCATGGTCTCATGCGCGTGATCTTATATACCCCAACCGGTTGATGAAAGCATACATGACAGATGATAAAATAATTGAGACCCTGCACCTTTGCAGACTGGCTGGCATAAATGCTTTTGTCCTGACAACAGAAGCCTTTCCAGTTTTCAATAAGTACAGGAAAGCATTTCCTGACGATAAAATGCTGGCAATAGCAATGGGGACTATGCCTGAGAGGGATATTCTGTCAAATATTAAAATTTGTGTTGATAATGGTGCCGATGCTGTATATGTTCACGGAAGGGTTTGTGATGCATATGCACGTGCAAATAATCTTGAAGGCCTTGCCAAAGGAATAGATTATATCAGGAAGCAGGGTCTGCCAGCAGGGGTAGGAGCCCATTGCCTTGAGACAATTGAAAAATGTGAGAAGGATAATTTCTCCTCAGATTTTTATATGAAGACATTCCACCACGACAAATACTGGTCTGCTCTTCCTGAAGCAAACAGGGAACCATATATTGAAATTGGTCCTAATTATACCGATCACAACAAGTATTGCGATAACATGTGGGACCTTCATCCCCTGCGTACTGTGCAAGTTATAAAAGAGGCGAAAAAACCATTCATTGCATTTAAAATTATGGCAGCTGGAGCTATTCAGCCCAGGGTTGCTTTTCGCTACGCCTTCGAGAATGGTGCTGATTTTATCTGTGTGGGAATGTTCGACTTCCAGGTTATTGATAATGTAAATTTAGCCTGCGAAATTCTCGGTGATCTGAAAAACAGGGAAAGAAAGTGGTACTCCTGATATTCAGGTCCAAAATGTAGTAATCAGGTACATATAAGGAACCCAGCTTCTGATTTAATAGATTTACTTTCCCTGATTACTACTTATGAGTCTGGTTCCAATTCTAAACCATTTCTGGCATCTGCTTCAACATAAATGAACTGGTGAGCCATAAGAGGGAAAACTCGATCAATTCAAGCTTTCAAGATAACCAGGCTGAGGTTTCCGTTTATGGCCTTCCTGGTAAATACACCAATTCAACTTAAATAAATAAGAACCTAAATATTAAGATTATTGTCAGTGTTTGTTAGATATATTTCAAAAGTTAACGCATCACTGCTATTCTCTTGTAAAATCTTTTTTATATTTTTAGGATAACCTTTCAGGTGATTGTCCTGCTGATAATTGGTTTTCAGATTTAGAAATGTCGTGCAATATTATAGTAACATTTTATTGTTAATATTTTCAAACTAAATCCTGTTGGAATGAAAAAACATTATCTGACCATCTCTCTTATTATTTTAGCTGTCTTCACAACTAAAGCACAGTACCTTGAAAAGGAAAACCTAGGACTGATCTCTTATCTGACGGATATAAAGATCCGCTGCGAGTACAGGATGACTTCGGCACTCGCTGACAAGAAATCAAATATTGATATCGGTCCGGTTCTGTCCGCCTATAATTCTGTTCTCGTATCTGTAAACCGGCTTATAAATCAGCTATCTGCAGATATGATCGAGAGAAACAATCTGAATGTATACAGGAATATCAATAAGTTTATAAATAAAAGCAAACCAAAGCTGTCGGGTGAATATGCAAGGTATCAGGGTATTTTCGAGGAGATAGATCGAAATGTAAAGCTTCTTTTACCTGTGATCCAGACCGAAGCTATCACGGCTTACATGATGGAACAGGTAGTTGGTACCGGTAAGCTGGGAGTGTCTGGCATTGAGTCCGCAAGAGATTTCAGGGAAAAGAAGGTAAGCAAGATAGTTACCTTATTGAAAGACCAGAAATTAAAATCAGTATCCGAACTAAATGAAGGAATAAAGAGCTGGAAGGAAAAATGATCCAGAATCAAAAAGATTCAGCTCAAACTGGCACAGTTGATTATTCTCCAGCCTCTTTGGATCGCTGCTTTTCTAAGATTTTTATCCGGACTGACACAAACAGGGTGACCGACTGCTTCAAGTGCAGACAGATCAGCTATTGAATCAGCATAATACCAGGCTTTTGCGGGATCACTGTTGTTCTTAATGCACCACTCCTGCAGCCGTACTCTTTTCTCATCATCAAAGCAGTATTTACCTGCAGGCATTCCTGTAAGTATCCCGTTTTTGCTCTCCATCACAGTGCATATAATCCCGTCAGATCCGATCTTTTTTCCGAAAGGTTCACACAATGAATTAATTGAAGAAGTAAGCAGGATTATTGCTCCACCCATCTTCCTGTGGAATTCGATTTCTTTGATCATCTCAGGGCGGATATTGTTGACTGACAGATTGTTTGCCACTTCTTCACAAAGCTTGTCCAATGATACCTTTGGCAGGCCCTTAAGCCATTTGCCCATTTCTGTAATAATAATATGAGTATCCCTGAGGTTGAATCTGTAACGGAAACCCTGAATGATTGCATTTATCAGATCTCCGGTATCCATCAGCCTGTTTTTATATGCCCGTTTCACCAGAAGTGTACCGCTGTTGACATTTAACACGGTCATGTCAAGATCGAAGAAAGCAAAATATTTATCGGTTGTTTCAGCCATCAAAAGGTATTTGTTCCGGCAATTTAGAACTATTTGCCGGGGCTTCTGTCAGGATTTAAAATAATGTTTACCCTTTGGATTATATATTATTTTAAGTGCGCAGGGCATCAGGCTTATTTCAAATTTTTCATCGAAAAATAATTCTCCGTCAACATGAAATGGCACCTTTTCAGTAAATTCAAGTGAAAGCTTCTCT
>JAHEYW010000222.1 GCA_023251395.1 Bacteroidales bacterium | reverse complement strand
TCGATCAGATAAACCGTTCAGACCTGACTTTAGGACAAGGTGGTATTGATAACTTTATTGAGGCAGGAAAAGCATTAAGAGGTGAACCGCATAAACGACACCTTGGTTATATATTTTCAAACGCATGGGTTCATCAGACTGTTGAATCGATGTGCATTGCTCTTATGGTTGATCCCCAGGGTGATAAGGAAATAATAGCCGCCCAGAATAAGTTCAGGTCCACACTTGAGAAATGGATACCTATCATCCTCGCTGCACAGGAACCTGATGGTTATTTGCAAACCGCATTTACTCTGAGGGATACTTCCAGATGGAAGGACAGATGGGCTCCGGAAACAAGAGGCAATCATGAAGGGTATGTCTCCGGTTATTTCATCGAATCTGCAATAAACCATTATACCCTCACCCAGGGGAAAGATCTGCGACTCTACAATGCAGCAAAGAAACTGGCTGACTGCTGGGTGGCAAATATCGGACCTGGTAAAAAAGAATGGTTCGACGGACACCAGGAGATGGAACAGGCTCTTGTAAGATTCGGAAGATTTGTTAATGACATGGAAGGTAATGGGCATGGAGACAGTTATATAAGCCTGGCACGTTTCCTTCTGGATTGCAGGAAAAACGGAAGCGAATATGATCAGAGTCATGTGCCTGTACAACAACAATATGAGGCAGTCGGACATGCCGTCAGAGCAGCATATACATTTTCGGGTATGGCCGATGTGGCGGCTGAAACAAAAGATGTCGATTATCAAAGCGCTGTAATGTCACTTTGGGATAACATGGTCAATAAGAAGTACTATATAACTGGTGGAATAGGAAGCGGTGAATCATCAGAGGGTTTCGGACCTGACTACTCATTGCCGAACAATGCTTATTGCGAAGCCTGTTCAAGCTGCGGACTGATATTTTTTGAGTATAAGATGAACCTTGCCTATAACGATGCAAAATATGTTGACCTGTACGAAGAAACAATGTATAATGCATTGCTTGGCGCCGTCGATCTGGAAGGAAAGCATTTCTATTATGATAATGCTCTTGAGTCATCACAGTCGAGGTATAGCTGGCATGTCTGCCCATGCTGTGTCGGAAACATACCAAGGACACTTCTGATGATTCCGACCTGGACTTATGTAAAAGGGAAGGATGGATTATATGTTAACATGTTCATAGGCAGTACAATAAAAGTTGAAAAAGTGGCTGGAACAAACATCGAAATGGTTCAGAATACAGATTATCCCTGGAGTGGTAATATATCAATAACAGTTAATCCGGAACAGCAGAAACAGTTCTCTCTGTTCATAAGGGTTCCGAACAGAGAAACCAGCAAATTATATAAGCCTGTCCCACAGGTAAATGGAATTAAAAGTCTGAAGGTGAATGGTGAACCGGTCACCCCGGAAATAATTAATGGTTATGCAAAGATCAACCGGTTGTGGAAAGCAGGTGATAAAGTAGAAGTTGTACTGCCAATGGAGGTACAGACTGTAACAGCTGATGATAGAATAAAACCCGATAAAGGAAAGGTTGCTCTCAAATATGGACCAATGATTTATAATGTGGAAAAGGCTGACCAACAGGACATAAGCAAGACAATCGGACAGGAACCATTGACGGCAGTATGGCGAAAGGATCTTCTTGGCGGTGTGATGTCGATCAAAGGAAAATGGAGTGATGGTTCTGTGCTCACAGCTATTCCAAACTATGCTAGGAATAACAGGAACAAAGTTCATTCCACTGACAGGCCCCAGGCCGGAAGCAAAGATGAAGGATCACTCATCTGGATTAATAAACTATAAAATGCCATGTATGAAGAAACTTTATAGATCATTTCTGTTAATAGTAATTCTTGTCCTCTCCGGGGTAACAGCAAAATCGCAGGTGGCTACACGTTCAGATTCACTGGGTGGTGCGCCGGTTCCTCCGGAGATAGAAGATCCTGAATGTATCGGGATCAACAAAGAACCTGCTCACGCCACACTGATACCTTATCCATCAGTCAGTGATGCACTTATTGCAAACAGGCGTGCCTCTTCATTTAGCAGAAGCCTTAACGGGATGTGGAAATTTAACTGGGTTTCCTGGCCCCAGGCAAGACCTGTCGATTTTTATAAATTATCGTATGATGTATCCTCCTGGAAAGAGATACCCGTTCCTTCGAACTGGCAGATATTTGGTTATGGCACACCATATTACAGGAACCTGGGTTACACATTTCAGAAGGATTTCCCGCATGTGATGAGCACTCCGCCAAAGAACTTCACAGCTTACGAGGAGCGTAACCCTGTAGGAAGTTACAGAAGAGATTTTGAGGTTCCCGCAGACTGGAAAGGGAGAGAGATATTCCTCACATTCGATGGTGTGGACGCAGGTTTTTTCCTGTGGGTAAACGGTCAGAAAGTTGGTTACAGCGTTAACAGCAGGAACGCTGCCGAATTTGATATTACAAAATATGTGAATTACGGTAAGAACACAGTCGCAGTTGAAGTATACCGCTACACAACAGGGAGTTACCTGGAGGATCAGGATATGTTCCGGTTAAGCGGTATCTTCAGGAATGTTACTGTATGGAGCACACCTCAGATACATGTACGCGATTTCTATATTGTTACAGACCTTGATAACCTGTATCAGAATGCCGCAGTTCATGTTTCTGCGAAGATCAAAAATTACGGTACTGTTCCTGTGAAAGCATATTCTCTTTCTGCCTCACTTTATGATGGTTCGAATCCTTTGTCAGGGTCAAAAGCGACAGTGCAGGTTCCATCACTTGCTCCCGGTGCAGAAACCACAGTGAACATGATCTTCCCTGCATTCAATCCCGAAAAATGGACCGCAGAAACACCAAGACTTTATACAACGGTTCTGATATTGAGCGATGGAAAACAGGCATCAGAGATTTTGTCTGCGAAGACAGGATTCAGAAAGATTGAAATAAAAGGCAGACTGTTTCTTGTTAATGGAGTTCCTGTGAAGCTCAAAGGAGTGAACAGGCATGAGAACTGGCCCGATGTGGGGCATGCGATCACCGAGGATCAGATGAAAAGAGACCTGGAACTGATCAAACAGGGTAATTGTAACCTTGTAAGAACCAGTCATTATTCTGATGATCCGCGTTGGTACGAATTATGTGATGAATATGGAATTTTTCTTGTGGCTGAAGCCAATGTTGAATGTCACGGGCTCGATGGAAGGTTCGATGAAGAGCCAAGGATGAAAGCTGCAATTATAGACAGGAATGTTGCCAACGTTGAGAACTTCAAAAACCATCCGTCAGTAATTATGTGGTCGCTTGGTAATGAGAATGGCAAGGTTGGCTCAAATTTCACTGCAGCAATGAAAACAATTAAAGGCATTGATGACAGACCGGTACATTATGAGCGTTTCGGAATAGGTAAAAACAATCCGGCCGATATCGACAGTCGTATGTACACCGCACCGGCAGACCTGGAAAAGATTGCCAATGACACGACACTTACCAAGCCATTCTTTCTTTGTGAGTATGTCCATGCAATGTTCAATTCGATGGGCGCAATTGGTGAATATAATGATATGTTCGATAAATATCCACAGCTGCTGGGCGGTGCAATCTGGGAATGGCAGGATCAGGGTATTTATAACAAACGAAATCCTGAACATCCTATTATTGCATTTGGCGGTGGATTTGGAGAATTTCCCAATGACCATTATTTCATTCATAAAGGTGTAGTAGCTTCTGACCGTTCACAGAAACCGCACTACCCCGAAATGAAGCATGTTTATCAGTGGATTAAGATCACGCCAGAGGATATCACAAAGGGAAGATTCCTTATCAGAAACATGTATCAGTTTATTGACCTGGGCGGTTTTAAAGGGGTCTGGAATCTCTCTGAAAGCGGGAAAACAATAGCGATTGGGGCTATCACTGTTCCGGTAATAAAACCTGGCAGTGAAGCTTCAATTACAGTACCGTTTAATATTTCAAAGGTCACTGAGGGTGCAGAATATTTCCTGCGTATATCTTTTGAGCTTGTTGAAGATAAAATCTGGGCAAAGAAAGGATTCGAACTTGTATCAGAACAGTTTAAAATGCCAATTCAGACTGTTGCGGCAGCTCCGCTTACAAGTACTGGCAAATTATCGATGGAGCAGAATGCAAAAGAGGTAATAATATCAGGAAAGGATTTCAGGATCGTTTTCAGCAAGACAGCCGGTACGTTTTCATCTATTGAAAGAAACGGGCAAAATATTCTTCTGAAAGACGGAGGACCAATGCTTCACCTTTGGAGGGCACCGCACAGGAATGACGACGGATGGGCCGACAGGAGCTGGGTTTCATCAGGTTTGCGCGAACTGAAGTGGACAACTCAGGAAGTTAGTGCTAAGCAAAAAACAAATACAACGGTTGATATATCTGTAAAGCTTTTTGCAGAAGGGAAGAACAATTTTACTGTAAATCACGATGTTGTTTATACAATAACCGGCGATGGGTTGATAACTGCGAGTAATTCAGTAAGCTCAAGCAATCCAAAACAGGTAGTTGCCCGTATGGGAGTAAGGATGTTCCTTGAAAAACAATTTGATCAGGTTGAATATTTCGGACGCGGACCAATGGAGAATTATTCAGACAGGAAAAGAGGCTTTGACATTGACCTGTATATGAGCAGTGTGAAGGACCAGCTCACACCTTATGAGAAGCCAATGGAAGCCGGTAACCATGAAGATGTCAGATGGGCTCTTGTAAAAAACAACGCTGGGGCAGGATTAAAAGCAATCAGTGATACTTCACTTCTCCAGGTCTCGATGCTTCCTTATAGCGATGAGGAAATGGAAAATGTTGAATTCAGGATCGATCTTCCACAGAGCAAATCAACTGTATTCTGCATCGGTTACAAGACACTCGGAGTGGGTTCGGCAAGTTGCGGACCGCGTCCGCTTCCGCAGTACGTTGTTTATGCAGCTCCGACGAAATTTGTTTATAAGTTGCAGATAACAGGTAACCAGTGATCATACTAATTCTTTTGCCAAACATTATGACAAACAATAGATCTGTGCTTTTTGGTCGAACAGTTTAATTGGAGAATATTATTGGGAAAGTTTCGTATTTTAGCATAATTAAATCAGCAGACATGAAAAAAATCTATTTACTAACTCTTATCCTGATTGCAGGGATGGTTATATTTTCATCATGCAATCAGTCAAAATCTAAAACGATGGTCAAACAAGAAGCATTTGGTAACTACCAGGGAAAAGAGGTTTTCCTGTTTACTCTTACGAATAAACCGGGCAATGTTCTTAAAATAACTAATTATGGTGCCAAGATTACTTGGATTGAAGTACCTGACAAAAACGGAAAGAAAGAAAACGTCACCCTGGGTTACGACACATTTGATGAGACCCAGAAAGGGGATAAATATTTCGGCGCGGTTGTTGGAAGATATGCAAACAGGATAGCAAAAGGCAAATTCACCCTCGACGGAAAAGAATATTCTCTTCCAATTAACAACGGGGTTAATTCACTGCATGGAGGACCAGACGGATG
>JAHEYW010000221.1 GCA_023251395.1 Bacteroidales bacterium | reverse complement strand
GCGGGAGTCTTTATTCAGTCGATATGAAGTACGGCCGTGCAACTGGTTTATTCGCAGAAACTGCCGGACTCAATCCAAAAGGAAAACCCCTTCGTGATGATGTTTCAACAGGTGGCGGTATGATCTATAGCGATGCTGTATATGCAAATGGAACTCCAAATACTACTTATATCAGCTGCAGCGACTATTACAGCGGATTCCTGTATGATTACCTTCCAACCAAAGAATATGTTTATGATGCTTCTTATGTCAAACTGAGAGAGATTTCCTTTGGCTATTCACTCCCAACCAAATTAATATCCAAAACACCTTTTTCAAAGGTAAATATCTCAATCGTTGGAAGAAACTTATGGATTATACATAAGAACATACCTTACTATGATCCTGAATATAGCCTCAGTGCAGGTAATATCCAGGGTGTTGCAGACGGAGCTTATCCTGCCACCAGAACTCTGGGATTTAATTTGTCAATAGGATTCTAATTTATAAAATCATAAGTCAATGAAAAAGAAAACTATATATAGCATATTTCTGATTCTTACCATTCTGGTTTATTCCTGTAAACTTCCTGACAATATTGACCCGAAGAATGCCAGTCAAGTTGCTCCGGATGCAATCTTTTCAGGGGCAATGATATCACTGGTAAATCAGGTGGGAAGCATCAATGTAAATACAAATATTTCAAGACTGCTAGCCCAATATCAGGCAGAAGTGACCTATGTAACTGAAAGCCGTTATAATTTCTCTGATAGGCAAATTCCGGATACATATTCCGGGAACCTTTACAGATCAGTATTAATGAACCTTAAAGATGTTAAGGCGCAAGTTGCTGCGAAGCCAGAAACACCTTCATTTCCAGCAGGAATGAAGAAGAATCAGCTTGCAATGATCGAGGTACTTAATGTCTATACATATCAGCTTCTTGTTGATGCTTTTGGTAATGTTCCATATACCGAAGCTCTTCTGGGAGCTACTAATAGTCGTCCTAAATATGACGATGCATATACAATTTATAAAGATCTTATTGTACGCATTTCCCAGGCAATTACTGATATCGATCCAAATTCTGACGGATTTGGTTCAGCCGACTTGCTTTACGGGGGAGATGCCAGCCTGTGGAAAAAATTTGCTGCCACTTTGAAGTTACGAATGGGTCTTAGACTGGCTGATGTTGCCGGATCTAATTCAAGTACCATTGTATCTCAGGCTGTTGCTTCAGGTGTGTTTACTGATTTGACTGAGGGAGCTGTATTTAACTACCTGGGAGTTTCCCCATATGTGAATTCATATTACACAGAGTTCGTGTTAACTGCCCGTAAGGATTTCTGCCCTACAAACACTCTGGTCACATTGATGAATACTTTAAACGACCCCAGAAGGGCTTCCTGGTTTACTCTATATAGCGGTGCATACCTGGGATTAACTTATGGGAAACAAGGTGCGAGCAGTTATAGCAAGTTTTCTCATTTTGCTGATAATATCAGGATTAATCCTAGTTATCCGGTAATTCTGAGTGACTATGTTGAAGCTGAATTTCTGCTTGCAGAAGCTGCAGAAAGAGGTCTTGGTGGTGTCACAAACCCGGCAACCCATTACAATAACGCTATATTAGCAAGTATGTCATATTGGGGTGTAGCAGATGCAGATGCTGCTGCTTACCTGGCACAGCCTGGTGTTGCTTACGCTACAGCCACAGGTACATACAAGCAGAAAATCGGAACCCAGAAATGGCTTGGATTATTTGACAGGGGTGACGAAGCCTGGGCAGAATGGAGAAGATTAGATTTCCCCATTTTAACTGTTCCTGCTGCAATGACTTACGCGGATATTCCTGTGAGAATGCCTTATCCATTTAACGAAAACAAAATGAATAAGACAAACTATGATGCTGCAGCCACAGCAATTGGCGGGGATAAAGCATCAACAAAACTATTCTGGGACAAGAATTAAATATACTGGTCCTAATTAAAGGACAGACTGAATTGTCGCCGGAATATATTTTAGATCTGTTTTCAGATTAATAAAGAAAGATAATAAACAGACAATTTTAAAAGAGGGTGTCTCATTTGAGACACCTTTTTTTGTTCCCTTATACCTAAATAAATCCTTCATAATTCCCCTCATTAGATTTGGAATGTTAGTTGAAAGTCAACATAAAACACTAATTGTATCAATTTTAATAACATATACATCTTTTCTTTCTTTATGCAGTAATTGTATTATGAAAAAAAAACTATCTTTAGTCCATTAAAACAAAACCTAAAATATTTAACGTATGAAGAAACTATCACTGTTGATTATTTTGTTTGTGTTTAGTGTATCTGCACTTTTAGCACAAACTAAAGTCATTACTGGTACAGTTACTTCCGCTGTTCAGGGGGAGGGTCCGATCCCTGGAGTAATTGTGCAAGTAAAAGGTACCACTATTGGCACCACAACAGATGCCAAGGGAAAATATTCTATCTCAGTCCCTGCAAATGCCACCACGTTGGTGTTTTCCTATATAGGGATGAAAAAGCAGGATGTTGAAATTGGCAACAGATCTGTAGTTGATGGTATTATGCAATCTGACCTTCTTGGTCTGGAAGAAGTTGTAGTTACAGCTTTAGGGATCTCAAGAGAGAAAAAGTCCCTTGGGTATGCGACTCAGGAAGTATCATCTGATCAGATTGTACGTGCAGGAAACACGAACCTTTCCACTAACCTTTCAGGAAAAATTGCCGGAGTTGAAGTTCGACAGTCATCTGGTATGCCTGGCGCACCAGCAACAATCCTCATTAGGGGAGCAAGATCTTTCAGTGGCAATAACCAGCCTCTCTATGTAGTTGATGGTATGCCAATTGCAAGTAATGCTGATTATGGTCAGGGTGTAACTGGTTCATACTCTTCATCAAGGAACCTTGACCTGGATCCTAATAATATTGAATCTATCGAGGTTCTTAAAAGCCAGGCAGCAGCCGCTCTTTATGGACTTCGTGCATCAAACGGTGTTATTCTGATTACTACGAAGAGTGGCAAATCAGCATCTAAAGGTGCTCCAACTGTAAACATAACATCTTCTTTTACATCAGATAAGGTTGCAGTTCTTCCGGACGTTCAACAAACTTATGCCCAGGGATTTTATGCATCAGCTACAGCCTGGAGTTTTATTCCTGCATACTCGTATTCCTGGGGACCTAAAATCTCCGAACTACCAGATAATGCAACTTACGGAGGAAACACAAGAGGACAGTCCGGACTTTGGTTTGATCCTTACAAAGGTAAATATGTAAGCCCGGTTGCTTACAATAACCCAAAAAACTTCTTTAAAACTGGTTCTACCTGGTATAATGGAGTAAATGTAAGTAATGCTACATCAGCAGGTAACTATCTGTTTGGAGTAAGCTCAACAAATCAGGATGCTATTGTTCAGAGTTCAGGTATGCAGAGATATACTGCAAACGCTTCTGCCAATTTTAATCTTTGGGACAAATGGAAAGCTGGTTTTTCATCCAATTATTCGGATGTTTTCCTGAGAAAACTACCTTCCGGGAATGACAGCTGGTTGTTTACAGTTGTGGGCGCTCCTCCTTCATTTGACCTTATGGGAACTCCTTATCATGAAGATGGAGCCCTCGGAGATTATCGTCAGATAAGCTACAGGAGAGGAACCGTTGGTGAAAACCCGAATTGGGCGATCAAGAACAATAAGTTCGTTGAACAGACAAGAAGATTTTTCGGAAATGCACACATGGAATATGATCCATTTTCCTGGTTAAATTTCAGATATCAGATCGGGGTTGATAGTTATTCGACCGACAATGGGAATGTTTATGAAGCTGGTAGTACAGCTACCGGACAAACATTACCTTCAAGTGCTCAATATCCGACTCCCGCTAACCCAGTCTTTGCCTATGTTGCACCGATTGGGGGTAGAATTAACAACTATGGGATTATGAGATCAGTAGTCAATTCTCTTTTCAATATCACAATCAAGAAAGATATCACTCCTGATCTTAACATGTTGTTCGTGATCGGAAATGAATTCAATGATTCGAAAAGCCGGACATGGAGTATGACAGGTTCTGGTTTTACTGTACCTGGCTGGCAGAATATGGCCAACACTACGACACAAACAGCAAGTGAATCAAAGGGCGCAGGCAGAACAGTCGGAACATATGGTAACCTTGCCTTATCTTTTAAAAGCATGCTTTATTTGAATGCAACCGGAAGATATGATGTTGTATCAAGCATGCCCCGTGGTGCCCGTTCATTCTTCTATCCTTCAGCAGCTCTTGGATTTGTTTTTACAGAACTGCCTATGCTTAAAAATAACAAAATACTGCCTTTCGGTAAGATCAGAGGATCTTTTGCACAGGTTGGTCAGGCTGGTACATATAATGAGAAGATTTACTATCTGGGGGGTGCCGGTAGCGGATTCCTCACAGACGGAATAGTCTATCCGTTAGGAGGCGTGTCAGGGTTCAGACCAAATTCCACATTGTATGACCCGAATCTAAAACCACAAAATACTGCAAACTGGGAATTAGGTACCGAACTGAAGTTCTTCAATAACCGTTTGGGTATAGATTATACATATTCTTCACAGACTGCTACAGATCAAATCTTTACCGTTCCAATGGCAGGGTCTACAGGTTATGATGGTTTTGTTACTAATGCAGGAAAGATGACCTCAAAATCTCATGAAGTTGTGTTATATGTCACTCCAGTTAAAACCAATAATTTCGACTGGACTATCAATGTTAACTTCACGAAAGTTAAAAATGAGGTTATTTCCCTGGCAAATGGTATCGAGAGTGTTTCTCTCGTAGGCTTTACCGATCCTTATGTTGCAGCTTATGCCGGACAGACCTATCCTACTATTTACGGAACAAAAATGGCCAGAGATTCTAAAGGCAATATCCTTATTGACGACGATCCAAACAGCTGGTCATATGGTATGCCTTTGTCAGGTGGTACAGGGAAGATTGGTGATGTTTCTCCGGACTTTTTCGTTGGCCTTGTTAATTCATTTACTTATAAATGGATCAGTCTTTCTGCACAATTTGACTGGAAACAGGGTGGCGATATCTATTCGGGGACGAACCGTTTGATGGCTCTCTATGGTACAGCCGCCTATACAGCTGACCGTACTTCCACCTGGCAGTATAAAGATCTGAAAAATTCAAAGGGTGTTGGTGTTAAGAATTCTTCCGGCGCAGTTAACGATATCTCACGAGGAGGACCAAATGATCTCTGGGCTTATACAGATTATTGGAACAGTTGCGCAGGTTCAACATCTGAAATGAACGTATATGAAAACTCCTATATTAAGCTTAGAGAGATTGCCCTTTCTTTCAAATTACCAAAAAATATTGTTGCTCCGCTGAAAATGAAAGGAATATCTGTAAGTCTGATTGGTCGTAACTTGATTCTCTGGAAGACCTTACCTAACGTTGACCCGGAGACTTCACAAGGTATGGGTAACGGACAGGCAGGTTTTGACTATGTCTCACTGCCTCAGACAAAATCATACGGGGTTTCAGTTAACCT
>JAHEYW010000220.1 GCA_023251395.1 Bacteroidales bacterium | reverse complement strand
GGGTCGAACAGATCATCTATAATCTTGTCATCAGCAATATAAGGGACCGTAACTTTCAGGTCAGGTGTCTTTTCCATTTCCCTTTTGATAGCAAATAGCGCCCCTTCATTCCTCGCCCAGCTTCGCCTGGCTATACCATTATTCACATCCCAGTGAAGCATCATTTCAAGTTTTCTTTCTGTTTCCTCAGATCCATCAAGCACCATCCCGAAACCACCATTTATAACCTCTCCCCATCCTACTCCACCTCCGTTATGGAGTGAAACCCATGTCGCTCCCCGGAAACTATCCCCGATTACATTCTGGACAGCCATGTCTGCCGTAAACCTGGAACCATCATAGATATTTGATGTTTCCCTGTATGGAGAGTCTGTACCAGATACGTCATGATGATCCCTGCCTATAACTACAGGACCAGAAATCTGTTTCAGGCCGATTGCCTTGTTGAAAGCACTGGCAATTTTCATTCTGCCTTCTGCGTCGGCATAAAGTATCCTGGCCTGGGAACCTACAACAAGTTTGTTCTTCCCGGCTTCTTTTATCCAGTGTATATTATCTGCCATCTGCTGCCGTATCTCTGAAGGAGAAGTTGCCATTATGCCGGACATGACTTCTGTGGCGATACCATCTGTCCTCATCAGATCTTCAGGATCATTCGAACAGCATACCCATCTGAATGGACCGAAACCAAAATCAAAACACATGGGTCCCATAATATCCTCTACATATGAAGGATATCTGAATTCCCCTTCCTCATTAAATATGTCTGCCCCGGCCCTTGAGGACTCGAGAAGAAAAGCATTCCCGTAATCGAAGAAGTACGTCCCGTTCGCGGTATGCCGGTTAATTGCTGCCACCTGTCTTACAAGAGAAGTTCTGACAAGCTCTTTGAATTTCTCCGGCTTGGAAGACATCATAATATTCGACTCCTCGAATGACAGTCCGGCAGGATAATATCCGCCAGCCCATGGATTATGGAGTGATGTCTGGTCAGAGCCCAGCTCAGGATATATCCCTTCTTCTGCAAATTTTTCCCATACTTCAACAATATTCCCCTGGTAGGCGATAGATACAACCTCATTCTCAGCCTTCGCTTTTCTTACTCTTTCAACAAGTTTACCTAAATCAGATATCACTTCATCAACCCACCCCTGAGAGTGTCGTGTTGCGATAGCTTTAGGATTCACTTCAGCAATAACTGAAATAACACCGGAAATTGAGGCAGCCTTTGGTTGTGCACCTGACATTCCGCCAAGTCCGGAAGATACAAAAAGTTTGATATTCTTTTTACCGGTTTCTACTTTCCTGCCTGCATTCAGAATCGTAATGGTCGTTCCATGAACTATTCCCTGTGGCCCGATATACATGTACGATCCGGCCGTCATCTGACCATACTGAGACACTCCAAGTGCATTGAATTTTTCCCAGTGGTCCTGGGAGGAATAATTGGGAATCACCATACCATTTGTTACAACGAGTCTGGGAGCATCCCTATGTGAAGGGAACAGGCCAAGAGGATGACCCGAATATATAACAAGCGTTTGATCATCTGTCATTTCCGACAAATACTTCATAGTGATACGGTATTGTGCCCAGTTCTGGAAAACTGCGCCATTTCCACCATAAGTAATGAGTTCATCGGGATGCTGAGCAACAGCCTTGTCAAGGTTGTTGCTAATCATAAGCATAATGGCAGCTGCTTTTATTGATCTATGTGGATACTCATTAATATTCCTGGCTTTAATCCCATAATCAGGTTTGAACCTGTACATGTAGATCCTGCCATATTTTGAAAGTTCTGAAGCAAACTCCGTTGCCAGTCTTTTGTGAAATTTTTCAGGAAAGTACCTCAGCGCATTCTTAACGGCAAGCTTTTTTTCCTTTATTGTCAGAATATCCTTTCGCCGGGGTGCATGGTTAATACTGTGGTCAATGGGTTTGTATTCAGGAATCTCTGATGGTATTCCTTCAGCAACAAGCTTTTTAAAGTTGTCTCGGGTCATATTATGAAACATTATTAAACAAAGGTAGGAAAACGACATAAAAAAAGCCGGCATTGCAGCCAGCTTTCCATCCATATACTTTTATCTTTTTACTTTTATCTTTTATCTTACAGGTGGCTTCCGCTAATAATCTCGTCATCAACAAGAATTCTTCCGCAGTACTCACATACAATGATTTTCTTCCTTGACTTTATATCAAGCTGTCTCTGCGGGGGGATCTGGTTGAAACAACCACCGCATGCATCACGCTGAATGGATACAACAGCTAGTCCATTGCGGGCATTGGATCTTATTCTCTTGTATGCTGTTAAAAGTCTCTCTTCAATCAGAGCCTGTATTTTATCTGACTTCTTATATAAACCTTCTTCTTCCTTCTGAGTATCAGAAATTATTTCATCAAGTTCATTCTTCTTGTTTTCCAGGTCAGCTTTACGATCGTTCAGAGATGCTTCGGAATCATCAATAATAACCTTCTTCTCATCAATCTGGAAGTTGAATTCCCTGATCTTTTTGTTATAAAGTTCGATCTCCAGGTTCTGGTATTCTATTTCTTTACTAAGTGAATCAAATTCCCTGTTATTGCGAACATTTTTCTGCTGTTCTTCATATTTTTTAATAAGCGCCTCAGCCTCTGAAATTTCATTATTCTTCTTTGAAACTGATTTTTCCAGATTGGTAACCTCATCTTTAAGATTACCCAGTCTGGTTTCAAGACCGGCAATCTCATCCTCCAGATCCTGTACTTCAAGGGGTAGCTCGCCTCTGAGTGTTTTTATCTTATCAATCTCAGAATCAACAAGCTGAAGGCTGAACAAAGCTCTAAGTTTTTCTTCTATTGATATCTCAGTCTCGTGTGATTTAACTTTTTCCATATTTTACAAATAATTTATCGGATTTGTATTTGTTTGTGAAAACTGGACTGCAAATGTAGGGAATTTTTTGATAATTAGTTCGTATAATATTTCACCGGAAAATATTTCACTTTCAAAATGACCAATATCTGCCACCAGAATCTTGTTTTCAGCGTTGAAAAAATCATGATATTTAAGATCAGCTGTAATAAATATATCGGCACCTGATTTAATAGCTTCTTTTAGAAGACCTATTCCGGCTCCTCCGCAAACAGCTGCTTTTCTGATTTTCTTCCCGATTGGTTTTGAGTATCTTATTCCTTTTGCTTTGAATATCGAAGAGAGGTTCTTGAGAAATTGCATTTCATCAACATCTTTTTTAAGCTCTCCTACGCATCCAAGTCCAGCCTGAAGGTAATCATTTTCAAGACGATATATATCATATGCTACATCTTCATAGGGGTGTGCCTCAACCAATGCTTTTATTACCTTATTCCTTAAATGAGCAAGCATGATGGTCTCAAACCGTATCTCTTTCTCAAAATGCATTTCGCCTTTTTCCCCTTTAAATGGATTTGTGTCAGGATTTCCCCTGAAACTTCCGGTTCCTTCAATATTGTAACTACACATATCATAATTTCCAATAGTACCGGCACCAGCATTAAAGACTGCATTCCTGACTGAATCGATGTGTTCTTCAGGCACATATGTTACAAGCTTCAGTAAATGTCCCTTCAACGGTGATAATACAGTTACATTATGCAACCCGATCTTTGCTGCCATTTTTCTGCTTACACCTTCACCAAAAATATCGAGATTGGTATGGCAGGAATAAACTGCAATCCCGTTTTTGACCACTTTTATCAGAGTTCGCTCTGTACTATTATTGCCAGTAAGTTTCTTTATCGGGTTAAAAATCAGCGGGTGATGACTGATGATCATATCGCATTCTGTCGCAACAGCCTCATCTACAACTGATTCAGTGACATCGAACGCAATCATTGCTTTCCTGATCTCCATATCAGGATCGCCTGCCAGAAGACCTGAATTGTCATATCCCTCCTGGAAAGCAATCGGCACTTCAGCATCAAGCCATGAACAAATCTCTATTAGTTTCATATGTGTTTAAATGCTGTCCCTTAGCTCGATAAGGAGATCTCTGACTTTCTGAAGGGACTGTGTCACTTCATACTTGTACTCAGTCTCCTCCCATTTTACTGAGAGGTGCTTTTTGGCTCCTGCCAGGGTCATTCCCTTTTCCTTTACAAGTTGATGGATAATCTTAAGATTTTTGATATCCGTTGGTGTAAAAAGCCTGTTCCCTTTTTTATTTTTAGCAGGCTTCAGAATATCAAATTCATTTTCCCAGAAACGTACTGTTGAGATTGGTACATTGAGCATTTCCGCTACTTCACCAATCGGATAGTAAAGTTTTTCTACTTTCTTTTCTTTGTAGGGCATTTGCGTATTTATAAGTTATTCAAAATACTTCAGGGGCTGAAGTGACAGTGTTTATCACGCCCATAAATAACTGTTGCAAAGCAAAGATAACAAATTTACTTCAACTGTTAATATATGTAAAACAATGATAAAAGTGATCTGGATTGCAGGATCCTAATCAAAAGACTGTCCGCTTCTGGAAGCAATTTCAATCATCCTTTCATACTCTTCGGCAGTAAGATCATTGAAATAATAATTTGACGGATCAACTGGATTATCATTCAGGTGAACTTCATAGTGAAGGTGTGGAGCGAGAGACAAACCTGTATTTCCTACGAAGCCTATTATATCACCTCTTTTAACTTTTTGGCCTCTTCTTACATTCGACCGGTCAAGATGAGCATATAAAGTTTTGTATCCGAATCCGTGGTCTATTACAATATGATTTCCATAACCTCTTTTTTCGATAGTTACACTTTCAATAACACCATCAGCTGTTGCATAAACATCTGTACCCATTGGAGCTGTGAAGTCCATCCCATAATGAAATTTGGAAATCTTATAATATGGATGAATTCTGAGACCAAAACCGGAAGCTGTTCTTGTAAGATCTTTATTTGAGATGGGCATAATTGCAGGGAAGCTGGTTAGCATCTCCTCTTTTCTTTTAGCCAGAACAATCAGATCATCAAATGATTTTGACTGAACATATACTTTTTTTCTTATCTTATCAAGCCGTTTTGCGGTCTCAACAACTATGTGATCATTATCGAAATCTTCAAGTTCTTTATACCTGTTTACTCCGCCAATTCCACCTTCCCTCAGTGATGATGAAATAGGTTCTGCTTCGAAAATTGTTCTGTAAAGATTATCGTCAGTCTGTTCAAGATGACTTATTACCTTTTCAATATTATCCATATCCTTGTTAATCATCTCATACTGAACAGAAAGCTGCTGGATCTCACTCCTGAGAGCTTTTTCTTTGGGCGAATCAAAAAAGATAGCAAACAATAGTCCATAAGCACCTGCGATTAACAGTGAACCAACAAAATAAGCAAAGCCTCTTAGTAAGACTGCCCTGAATCCAAGTCGGATCTTTTCAAAGCTAAGAGATTCCGGATTAAATTTGTATTTATGCCTTACCATAACGGTTCAAAGATACAAAATTTGAAAATCTGGAAAATGTAGTGAGGATAATTAAATAGAAAGTATGAAGACCTGTAAAACGAATCTTACCG
>JAHEYW010000219.1 GCA_023251395.1 Bacteroidales bacterium | reverse complement strand
TATATTATTCATCTCTTTGGTGACTGGCTTAATTGCCGTTGGCTTCATATATTATTCATCTCTTTGGTGACTGGCTTAATTGCCGTTGGCTTCATATATTATTCATCTCATTGGTGGCTGGTTTAATTGCCGTTGGCTTCAGCCAACGGATTTTTGTCTCCGCGCTTCTCCGGGACTTTAGTCCCAATTCTTTTCAAGGCCATACTCCCTGATCAATAAATCAAGTTCATCTTCAAAAGAAGTTTTCCTGTGATGAAAGACCTGATTCCTGATATATTCCCTGAGAATCTCCAGTTGACTTATTCCTATCGAAACACCATAATAATCATCCTGCCACTCAAATTTAACCTTAGTTTTTTGTTGCTTATTTATCCAAAATGAGCTCTCCCCTTTTAGATACTGCATGATCTCTGCAATGCTTTGATTCTTTGACAGAGATATCAAAGCATGTATATGTTCTTTTTCGCCATTGATATGATCAATGTAAATCTTCTTTATGGCTGCATTTTTGCGAATGTGTTGAATCACATCTTCCCTGATGTTGTCATTGAGATAGGGTAATCTGTTTTTAGTGGTCCAGACTGTGTGAACCAGAATTCTGACATAGGACATAAATTGGAAATTTAGCGAGTACCTGATAAAGATAATAATTTATTGGGGAAGAAATTTATTGGGCTAAAGCCCGGGAAAAGTTTTGATCATCATTCCATTGGCTAAAGCCAACGGCAATTGAATAAAACCAACAACAATTGGCTAAAGCCAACGGCAATTGAATAAAACCAACGGCAATTGATTGAAATCAACAAAAATTAAATGAAACCAACAACAATTGGCTAAAGCCAACGACAATTGACAGAAGTCAACAAAAATTGACTGAAAACCAGAGCTAATTGAATGATAATCCTGATTGGGTCACAATAGGTTCATCATTACTATTTTATCCCTTTTATTGCCGGATAGATTGTTTTGAACTTATTTAAGAGATCCTTGTAAATTGCCACATTCTCAGGAACAGGATTTGTAATGCTTTTTACATGAACCATACTATCTGCCGCATCCTGAAAAGTTGGAAACCATCCGGCTCCAACAGCAGCAGCTATACCAGCTCCGAGGGAAGAAGCTTCATCAGAAGACATGCTGAGGATCTTCTTCCCGCTGGCATCAGCAATTATCTGTCGCCATAAATCACTCTTTGCCCCTCCCCCGATTATTGCATATTCTTCCGTAAATGTACCCGTTGCCTTTTCAACCTCCTGTGTTGCCAGCGTCTGTTCCATTGCTATCCCTTCCAGTATGGCTCTGTAAATGTGCCCCCGGTGATGCCCTGAGGAAAGACCTGTTATACAACCTCTTGCCTCAGGATCCCAGTAAGGGTTCATCACTGCATTCCAGTACGGAAGAACCATCACTCCTTCACTGCCGGGTCTTATCTCTTTCGCCTCATTTTCCAGCCTCTGGTAAATCAAGGGATCGGCTGTAATATCTGTTTTCAGCAATTGTTTAATGAACCAGTCTATAAGAAATGTTCCTGACCGGAGACTTGTTTCGAAATAATAGCCTTTTTCCGAACAGGCTGCCATGGTACGAAAACTTTTATTTGCAATATAGTCTGTGGAATATGTGCCGGAAACAACTGCCGTTCCCAGGTTCAGATATGCTCTTTGAGGCCGGAGAGCATTCACTCCAAGGCCGGCAACCTGCCCGTCGCCTCCGCCGGCAATAACTTTGGTTCCTGCCTTCAGTCCTGTAGCAGCTGCTGCATCCCTGGTAATTTCACCCAGAACTGAGCCCGGCTGAAAGACTTCAGGAAGCTGTTCTGACTTTATTTTCAGATAGTCAAGAATTGTCTCTGACCATTTTTTATTTTTCATGTCAAACATACCCATCGGGTCAGCGCTGGGCCAGCTGGTTCTGTAATGTCCTGTCAGCTTGTAAACAAGAAGGGTCTGCACATCACAGAACTTATTTACCTTCCGGAACAGCTCATTTTCATTCTCCTTCATCCACGCAAGTCTGTAAACAACCGGAGCATAGTCTTTGGGTTTGCCGGTAATCTCATGAATTTTATGTTCGCCGATGATCGAAACAACTTTCTCAACCTGATTTTTGCATCTTTCATCAAGCCAGATAATTGCAGGCCTTACTGGTTTGCCATTCCTGTCAAGCCCGACAAACGTCTCTCTCTGGTTGGATATTGCAAGTGCAGTGATTTGCGAATTATCAATCTGTTGTGTAACCTTGCGGAGAGCCTGTACCATAGAATTCCACCAATCATCAGAATCCTGTTCATAATAAGTTGGCTCAGGTGAAGATAATTTGATCGGACAGTTTCCCTCTGCAATCATCATTCCTGAGTGATCCCATGCTATAGCTTTTGTAGAAGTAGTACTACTATCTATTCCTATTATGATTCCTGATTTCATACTGTATACATAAACTTCATTTCAACAAGTAATTCAGACTCATTCCGTAAATTGATGTTTGTACCCTGTGGCATAAGCAATTAGTTTTTCCTCGGTAGCCTCCTCCCTTTCAAGAATTCCTGCAAGCTGCCCCTCGTGCAAAATGGCGATCCGGTCGGAAACCGACATAATTTCAGGCAACTCTGATGAAATAAGTATAATTCCCATCCCATTTTTTACCAAACCTGATATCAGTTTATATATCTCCTCTTTTGCCCCGATATCGATGCCCCGTGTTGGCTCGTCAAGAATTATGATCCACGGATTAATCATAAGGTTCCGTGCAATTATAACCTTTTGCTGATTCCCTCCACTAAGGGAATTTATCGGCTGCGATGGTTTGCTTATTTTTATATCCAGAAGACTGATATATTCATCTGTTATTTTGTCCTCCTTTGACGACCAAATATAAAAGTTAAACCGGCTTAATGCTTTCAGATTAGAAATGGTCATATTTGAATTAACCGGAAGATTCTCAAATAAACCCTGGTCTTTTCTATCTTCAGGGACCATGACTATTCCATTTGAAATAGCATCTGATGGCGAATTCGCAATAAATGGCTTTTTGCCCAGAAACACTTCTCCTTCTCCGATACTGTCTGCACCAAACAGGGCACGTACCAGTTCACTTCTGCCGGATCCAATTAGCCCATAAAATCCAAGAATTTCACCTTTGTACAGGTCAAAGCTTATATCATGGAATCCATTCCCTCCAATGCTTTTGACTTTCAGAAGGATCTCATCGCGCGTTTGTATTTCCCGTGGCTCCCTATCCTTCATTTCCCTCCCTGCTATCATACTGAACAGACGGGAGACATCTACCTCATTTTTGTCAAGTGTTCCTGTACAAATGCCATCTCTTAATATGGTTATCTGGTCGGCAATCTGCAGGACTTCATCTATTTTATGCGAAACATAAACAATCGAGACCCCTCTCCCGGTCAGTTTTTCGATTATGTTGAACAGATGTCTTGTTTCTGACCCGGTCAGCGATGAGTTGGGTTCATCCATTATAATTATTGAAGCTTCTCCCGAAAGGGCTTTAATGATTTCTATTTCCTGCTGTTCTGAAATACTGAGATCCTTGACAAAGCTATTCGGATCTATTGAGAGATTAATCAGGTCGAGAGCCTCATTTGCAGATTTTTTGAGTCGCTTTTGATCTATAAATCCGAATTTTGAAATATTGAACTTTTGCATTCTGCCGATGAAAATATTTTCCATGACATTAAGATGAGGTATCATCGTCAGTTCCTGGTGAATGGTAGCGATCCCTTTCCTGGATGCCTCCTGTGGAGAATTGAACTCAACTTTTTCTCTTTTGAAAGTAAGAGAGCCTTTGTCCTGGCGCATAATCCCTCCGATAATATTCATCAGTGTTGTCTTTCCGGCTCCATTTTCGCCGATCACTGCATGTACCTTACCGCTGTAGAGTTTTAAACCGACATTGTCCAATGCCTTTATTCCCCCAAAACTTTTTGAGATCCCGTTAGCTTCAAAAATAAGCTCTGAATTAAAAGCCATTTTCTTTCGGATCGGTTAATTATTGCCCTGATATCATTTTTTGTCAGACCCTGGCATATATTGATCTATGTTCTCCGGTGTGGCAATAGGCGTATCCAGCAGAAGTTTCCCTGCAGGAGGGATAACTCCTCCCGCAATATAATTGTAAAGACGGATCACAACATCACGTCCTTGCAGCTTTGTGCTCTGATCAATCAGTCCCTGAATAACGCCTTCTTTGACAAGTCCCATTGTTTCAGGCAGAAAGTCATGACATACCACTTTAACTGTTCCCTTTTTCCCATTATTCTTTACAGCATTTGCTGCACCAAACTGACCACTTGCAGTAATATAAATACCTGAAAGATCCGGAATTGAATTCATAAAATCCATTGCCTGGGTATAGGCAATATCAGCCAGATCTGTATTTTCTACTTCCCCAACGACCTTAATGTCGGGGTATTTCTCTCCAATGACATCTTTAAAACCTTTTCTGCGAAGTTCATGGGCTTCAACTGCAAAAAAACCCGTAATAATAGCGACCTTTCCTTTCTTTCCGATCAGCTGAGCCATTTTCTCACCGCATTCCCTGCCTTGCTTATAATTGTCGGCGCCAATAAAAAACACCCTGGCAGATTCTTTATTTGTCTCCGAATTATATGTTGCAACTGCAATTTTTGCATCAACTGCCTTCTGAATAAAAGGTATCATTCCTTCATCTCCGGCCAGGCAGGCAATACCATCATAGTTCTGTGCAATTGCGGCTTCGATGGCAACACCGAACACGTCAGCTGTGTGACGATCTCCTGCTACTATCCAGTTAACTTCGGTATTGTTATCTTTCAGAATCTCTTTTGCTTCCATAACTCCCTCCTTAACCGGGGTCCACCAGGGATTGGTTTCCATAGCCAGGTAGGCAATCCTTATTTTCTCATTTTTCGGATTTTTAACCGGCATAACTGTACCCTGTTCCTCTTCCCTTGCCTCTGAAAAATATGGAGGAGGCTGAGGCAGTTTTCTTGAGCTCCTGTTCGAAGAAGAGCCGCCACAAGCACCTGTTAAGAGAAGAATAACAAACAATAAATGAATTAATAGAATATTTCTTTTCATGTCTTAAATTTTTTTCAGTTTCCCTTTTAGCAACTGGTCAAGCCCAACAGCAAGAACTATAACTATTCCAATGGTAATTGTCTGGAAATGGTTGGGAATGTTCAGAAGGACAAAAGCATTTCTGACAATTGCCATAATTGTTGCACCGATAATGGCACCGGTCACAGTTCCCTCTCCTCCCTGCAGACTGGCGCCTCCTATTACAACTGCAGCTATCACATCCAGTTCATTGCCAACACCAATATTTGTTGCAGCAGTCGAAAGTCTTCCGGTTAGAATTATTCCAGCCAGGGCGCAAAAAAAACCTGAAATGGCATAAACAAAGACTTTGATTTTATTTACCGGAACACCCGATAATCTGGCGGACCTTTCGTTACTGCCTACAGCATAAATATATCTACCCGGTACTGTGCGATTTAAAAAGATTGTGGCAAGGATCAACAGTACAAAAAGCAGAACAACAGAGAATGGTACAGG
>JAHEYW010000218.1 GCA_023251395.1 Bacteroidales bacterium | reverse complement strand
ACCGGAACCAGCAAAGATCAGCTGGCCGGAATAAGCTGGGACTTTTCCGATGAACCATATGCAATCGTTGAGGTACCTCCAACATTCAGGGGTGGCGGACTGGAAAAGTTCAGGGACTGGGTTCAACATAGTACAATATACCCTGAAGCAGCGCAGCTAAAAGGAATCAATGGCAGGGTAATAATTTCTTTTGTTGTTGAACAGGACGGTTCTGTCACAAATGTGAAAGTCCTGCAAAGCATTAACCCACTTCTTGATGCAGAAGCCGTTAAAGCTATTGAGTCTTCTCCAAAATGGAGTCCTGGTTTCCAGCGGGGAAAAGCCGTAAGAGTAAGATTCCTCATCCCTCTTGTATTTTCTTTTGGGAGATAACAATTCATTTCAGCTGCCAGGATACCTGATCTTTTAGTGAAATTATTACCTTTATGATCCAATTCTAAAATCTTTGTTTATGAGACGACTTATACCATTCATATTGATAGTTCTCGTGCTTGCAGGATGCGGTTCATCAAAGAAACAGCTTGAAAGAGGTAACTATGACGCCGCAATCGAAAAGGCCGTAAAACAGCTTCGCAGGGACAAAAGCGACAGGAAGCAAATTGCGGTACTTGAAGAAGCCTATCGTATTGCAAATGAACAGGACAATGAAAGAGTGAGATTCCTGAAGATGGAGGGGAAGCCAGATAGCTGGGATGAGATTTACCAGACCTTCAGAAGATTGAACGACAGACAGTCGCTGGTCAGAACGGTCACCCCGCTCATGGATGGTTCCAGACCCGTGGAATTCACCTATACCGACTACATGCCTGAAATGGTTGCCGCAAAGAAAAAAGCTGCAGATTTCTATTATGCTCATGGTGTTGAACTGATGAAAAGCAATTTAAAAGAATCATACCGTCAGGCATATTATGAATTTGCCAGAGCAAAGAATTATGTTGGCGATTATGAGGGAATTGATAATAAGATACTAGACGCAAGGACAAAAGGGATGAGCAGGGTATTCGTCGTGCTCCAAAATAAATCGATTCTTAAATTTCCAAAGGATTTTGAGGATGATCTCCTGGCACTCGATCTCCCAAACCTTAATTCAGAATGGGTGGAATATCATACACAGAATCTCGATCCAAATATTCAATATGATTATATTGTTAATGTCAATGTTAAAAACATAATGGTGAGTCCTGATCAGACAATGCAGCGCGACTCTTTGGCCAAAAAGGAAATTCCGGACGGTTTTACCTATGTTCTGGATAAGAAGGGAAATGTCATGAAGGATTCTCTGGGGAATGATATCAAGCAGAAGAAATTTAAAACTGTTCAATGTGCCCTTGTTGAAACCCTTCAGAGAAAGAGTTGTGTTATTGAAGGAGACATAGAAGTGATCCAGATGAATCCGAATAGATTGTTAAAGAAAGATCCGATTGGGGCACAGTCCAATTTCGAAAATATTTCCTCCAGAGCTATTGGTGATTTACAGGCCCTTTCTCCTCAGCAACTGGAAAGAACCAAAACGCAAATTCTGCCATTCCCGTCTGATATTGAAATGGTGATCAGATGCTCAGAATCTCTTAAACAGGCAATAAGAGGTTCAATGCAGAATAACAGGAGATATATTCTTTAAGGCAAAGTTTAATTATATCAATATAATATGATATGCCGCAAATGTCTATTTTTGCGGCATATTTGTTTTCTGGATAGAAATGATAGAAACGGGTAAGAAGCAGGAGAGGGCAGTACTTGTTGGTATAATATACCCGCGACAGGATCAGAGTGAAGTAGAGGAGTATCTCGAAGAGCTTGCATTCCTGACAGAAACTGCCGGTGCCGAACCTGTAAAAAAATTCACTCAGAAGCTTGATGTTCCTAATCCCAGAACATTTGTTGGTGCCGGGAAGATAGAAGAAATTTACGCCTTTGTTGAAGAGAACAGTATTGATATAGCAATCTTTGATGATGAATTGTCTCCCAGCCAGTTAAGGAATATCGAAAAGGAACTGGGCTGCCGTATTCTCGACCGCACGAATCTCATTCTCGATATCTTCGCCGGAAGGGCACACACCTCATATGCACGTACCCAGGTTGAACTTGCACAGTATCAGTATCTTTTACCACGGCTTACAAGGATGTGGACACATCTTGAGAGGCAGCGCGGTGGGATCGGATTGAGAGGTCCGGGCGAAACAGAAATTGAAACAGACAGAAGGATAATCAGGGAAAGGATTTCCAGGCTCAAAGAGCAGCTTAAAAAAATAGATGTCCAGATGGCCGTGCAGAGAAAAAACAGGGGAAAAATGGTGAGGGTGGCTCTTGTTGGCTATACAAACGTGGGCAAGTCAACCATCATGAATCTTCTAAGTAAGTCGGAGGTTTTCGCTGAGAATAAACTGTTTGCAACCCTTGATACAACCGTCAGAAAAGTTGTGATCGGTAACCTTCCTTTCCTGATTTCAGATACTGTCGGATTTATCCGAAAGCTTCCTCATGACCTGGTCGAATCATTTAAATCAACACTCGATGAGGTAAGGGAATCGGATCTGATTATACATATAGTTGATATTTCACATCCGGGATTTGAAGAACAGATAAGGGTTGTTAATGAGACACTGAAAGAGCTTACAGTCTCAGATAAGCCATCAATAATAGTCTTTAATAAAATTGATGCTTTTACATACACACAAAAAGATGAATTTGATCTTACCCCTTCGGGAAAGGAGAACTTTTCACTTACAGATCTCGAAAAATCCTGGATGGCTTCAAACCCGGGCTCTAAAACTGTCTTTATCTCTGCAAAATCAAAAGAGAATGTTGAGGAGTTCCGGAAGATCATTTATGAGGAGGTTAAAAAGATCCATATTAAGAGGTATCCTTTTAATGATTTTCTGTACCCCCCTCCCGATAGCTATCGGGACCCCCTAAAGGGTAGCTAAAATTTAGTAATATATTGAATTACATAAATGAATTAGTCCCCTTTTCAGGGGGACAGTCCGCCAACTGGCGGACAGGGGGTATTCTCAGTGTCTCTCTGTGTAGCATATTTCAAAATTACACTGAGAACCACAGAGTCCTCCTTCGGTTTTGCTCCGGAGGATGAAAAAACGCAGAGCAAAGAATTTAATAAAGTTTATTTGCGGCCATATATTCTGCGATCTGAACAGCATTTGTTGCTGCCCCTTTTCTGATATTGTCAGAAACGATCCACATATTCAGACATTTTTCTTTTGAGAAATCACGACGCAGTCTTCCGACAAATACTTCATCCTTGTTGTGTGCAAGTATTGGCATCGGGTATTTATGCTCCGCCGGAACATCATAAACAACTACACCGGGGAAGTTATTCAAAAGATTCCTGACATCATCCATTTCATATTCATTCTCAAACTCAATATTTACGGCTTCTGAATGACCGCCGACGACGGGAATTCTTACAACAGTAGCAGTTATCTGGATTGTCTGGTCTCCAAGGATCTTCCTTGTTTCATCAACAAGCTTTTGTTCCTCTGAAGTATAACCTGAAGGAAGCCATGATCCGCCAAACGGAAAACAGTTCATATCAATCGGGTGAGGATATGCCATTTCTCCTTTTATACCACGGCGTTCATTCTCCATCTGTGCAACAGCCTTAACCCCTGTGCCTGTAACAGACTGGTAAGTAGCTACAACCAGACGCTTAATCCTGTATTTCCTGTGAAGTGATGCCAGTGCCATCACCATCTGTATTGTTGAACAATTCGGATTGGCAATGATCCTGTCGCCCTTCTTTATAACATTACTGTTGATCTCCGGAACAATAAGAGGGATCTCAGGATCCATTCTCCATGCAGCGGAGTTGTCAATAACTACTGTTCCGTTTTCAGCGAAAACAGGAGCCCACTCTTTCGAAGCAGACCCGCCAGCAGAGAATATTGCAAATACAGGTTTAGCCTCAACAGCTTCCATGACGCTTACAACCTTAACGTTTTTTCCTTTAAAGGTTATTTCCTTTCCAACAGATTTTACAGAAGCCGCAGGTAAAAGTTGAGTTACCGGAAAATTTCTTTCTTCAAGAACCTTAATCATAGTTCTTCCAACCATTCCTGTTGCTCCCACTACAGCTACTTTCATTTTTAAATTAATTTGTCAGTTAATGTAAACAAATAAAAATTAATTAATTAAAGAGTATAAAAAATTATAACACGAATGCATTTCGCACTTAAAGTTGCCAAAAATACAAACAATTTTAATTAAGTGGTATTGATGAGTGAAAACAAACAGACAATTATTAGTTAATGTTTGTAAAAAAATTGTAATGTATCTGCCTCTCTCTTTAAGCAGATCTTCATATATTTGTTTTAGCTGCAAGGAATAAATATGTTAACGATCAGGATTTAATATCTGTGGTTTTGTCATGCAATGCAACTGGCTGTTCAGGTTGTGCTTAATTCTGAACAAGACTGACGTGCTAACTAAATATATTCTATTAATATGTACAGGCTCATAATTATCCTGCTATTTGTACCGGTTTATCTGTACGGTCAGATCAGTGAAAACTTTGAATCCGGTACTATCAAAGGGTGGACTGAAAGCACCACTGGCAGATGGAAAGCAGATTCTTCCAGCGCTATTTCCGGGAAATATTCTCTCCACCATATTTTTGATAACCCAGATGCAGGGACTGACCAGATTGGATTACAAACTACAGGCTTAAAACCTTCATCAGGTCTGACAAGATGGTCGTTCAGATTACGACATGGCTACGATCCCTCATCCTCAAATAACTGGGGTGTGTTCCTTACTGCCGATAGCCCCCCGGCATCAATGGTTCCCGGAGGAAATGTAAATGGATATATAATTGGAGTAAACGTTGCCGGTTATGACGATACCTTAAGATTATGGAAGATCAGGAATGGTGTTTTGTCGGTGGCTTTAACAACTCATATTAACTGGCAGAATAACATCGGATCGTCTAATTCTGCAATAATAATTACTGAAAGGACACAATCAGGCCGTTGGAAAGTTATGATCTATAACAAAAACAATTCTCTGGCCGATTCAACTTCCGCCACCTGCACTGAATTATTTAACTGCGACTGGTTTGGCATTTATTTTAAATACTCTTCAACTCGCGACAGACTACTGTGGGTTGACGAAATATCAGTGGATGGACCATTTTTTGTGGACAAAGAACCACCTGAAATAACCAGATGTTTGATCTATGCCTTTAATTCGGTCGATATTTCTCTGAATGAGGAGCCGGCTCCTGTCTTTTTCAATGAAACAAATTTTGCGTTAAACGATAAATCCAGGGTAGCAGTTGGAGTTACTCGTCTTGGCCCTTCTTCGGCAAGAGTTTTTTTTTCAGGACAACTTAAAAACAAAACTGACAATATAATTTTCATTAAAAGCATTTGTGACAAATATGAAAATTGCATTAATGATAAAGAGATAAATTTTATCCCTGCCTGGGCTGAGACCGGAGATGTCATTATCTCTGAGATAATGGCAGATCCTGCGCCTGCTGTCTCTCTCCCTGAAAAAGAATACGTTGAGATATTCGACAGAACGGCCTTTGAATTCAATCTTAAGAAATGGAAATTGTCAAATGACGGATCCGGAT
>JAHEYW010000217.1 GCA_023251395.1 Bacteroidales bacterium | reverse complement strand
TGTAAATGAAGCTTATAGTGTTTCACTTATTGAGGGGCTTAATAATGCCGGATATAATGTGAATGAAAATCTGCAGACAATGTATACCGGTTATCTTAAGACTGTTAAGGAAGGGAGACCCAGTGGAAGAGGGTTTATGTCAGGATCAGGACCAGTAGGCGAACTCGCTGTAAATCCCAACATTGTAAATAGTATGGTAAATGTTACGGATGCTGCTATTATAACTATCGGCAGGAATTCGGGTGAGGGTAGTGACAGAAAGGCTGAGGCAGGTGATTTTGAACTGACACAGGTTGAAAAGGATATGATAAGGCTTATCACTGACACATATAAAGCCAAAAATAAAAAGGTTGTTGTCATACTTAATATCGGAGGTGTGATTGAGACTGCGAGCTGGAAAGAGATTCCTGATGCTATTCTAC
This sequence comes from Bacteroidales bacterium, assembly GCA_023251395.1. Taxonomy (GTDB): domain Bacteria; phylum Bacteroidota; class Bacteroidia; order Bacteroidales; family VadinHA17; genus LD21. Next base: position 5,177 of record JAHEYW010000217.1, on the reverse strand, counting down.
TTACATGGCAGGGTGGTCAGGAGGCCGGGAACTCAATTGCTGATATCTTGTGTGGTAAAGTTAATCCTTCAGGAAAGCTTGCATCAACATTCCCGGTGAAATATGCTGATGTTCCGTCATCGAACAATTTTCCGGGCAAGGTTACAGCACAGCCTCAACAGGTACAGGGTCAGCAGGGTGGAGCAATGCGCGGCCAACCGGCTGAGGTTACATATGAAGAGGGTATCTATGTAGGATACAGATATTATAGTTCTTTTAATGTTCCGGTTTCATATGAATTCGGATATGGTTTGTCATATACTACATTTGACTATTCTAATTTGAAGCTTAGTTCGACAAACTTCAGCAACAATATTACAATTACCGCGGATATCAGGAACGCCGGCAAGGTGGCAGGTAAAGAGATTGTCGAGGTTTATCTGAAAGCACCTGCATTGAAGCTAGATAAACCTGAAAATGAGCTTAAAGGCTTTATTAAAACCAGAGTATTGCAGCCAGGTGAATCACAGACAGTTACGTTTGTTCTGGACAGCAGGTCTCTTGCCTCTTTCAGTCCATCTGCTTCAACATGGGTGGCTGAAGCCGGAAAGTACGATGTCAGAATAGGAGCTTCATTAAAGGATATCAGGCTCACGGGTTCGTTTAATCTTGCGAAGGATCAGATTGTTAAAAAGGAATCCATAGCTCTTGTTCCGAAAGTACCGGTAAATGAATTGAAGGCAAAAAGGTAATCTGCTATATTAAGCCCCTTCAGGGCTTTAGATCAGATGCTTAGTCATACCCCCGGTTCTACCGGGGATTATTCATCTTTAGCCACTTCGTGGCTGGAAAGCCCAACCTATAGCTCTGAAGGAGCTGAATATCTCGTTCAGGGAAAGAACCTGAGTTTATGAATCAGAACATAATCTGCAGTAAGTTTTTATACACCATTATTACAGAATAGTCAAAGATGTTTAACGACATATCATGGAAACATTCCTGGTGATGGCTCTTATTACGAAAATACTATCTTTGGCTACTGTTCTGTAGTCCTGTTGAATACAAAAAGCATTTGTTGTTTCAACCTTAAAACATGTTGTTTATTAGTTAATTGATAGATTTATAATAATCGATGATGATATTATTATGAAAATAAATAATTTCAGAAGGTCATTACAGGACATTACAGGATGATAAGATTAATTGGCACTGCATATAAAAAACTTGATTACCCATTCAAATAAAAACCTGATTAACTTGCCTTTACAAAAAACATTTTAACTATTTCACTTATGAGAAAAACCCTTTTTTTTCTTCTGATTCTTTTGCCATTTAATCTCATGGCACAGCAGGATGATGCTCCTGTTGTTGGTGTGAGTGACAAAAGACTGGAAGTATATGGGCTCAAAAATGCCCGTGTGGTGGTTGATTATCAGACCACTCTTGAAAATACTGATATTCTTATTTCAAACGGAAGGATTGAAGCCGTTGGACAAAACCTTGTCTTCCCAAAGGGTACCATAGTATATGACCTTACAGGGAAAACAGTCTATGCTGCGCTTAATAACCCGGCTCAGCGGGGACGTGGTTCTTCCACTCCCGAAACCCCCGAAGGAAGAATCGCTGACTACTGGAACGACGGGATAAATGCATCATATAATGTATCATCGGAATTTATCCCTGATGCCAGAACAGCAGGAGAGTATCGTCAGATTGGATTTGGAGCGGTAGTGACTTTCAAAAATGATGGTTATGCTAAAGGGACATCTGCTCTTGTTTCAACAGGTGAGGGAAAAGCCAATAATATGATGATCAAAAATAAGGCAACTGCAAACTATTCACTCATAAGAAGCAGGTCTAACGATACATACCCGGCATCTCAATTCGGAATAATTGCTCTTCTCCGCCAGGTGAACTATGATGCGCAGTGGTATAAACAGCTTCCCGCCGGTTACTTCCATGACGATGGTCTTGAAGCATATACCGCCGACCTTTCACTTCCCCAGGTTTTCGAGGTATCGAACAAGCTTGAAGTACTCCGGGCGGACAAGATCGGTAAAGAATTTGGAATGTCTTACATAATAAAAGGCGGAGGCGATGAATATCAGACAGTTACTGATATTAAGAAAACTGGTGATAAATTGATCATTCCTGTTAATTATCCTGAAACACCCGATGTGAAGGATCCATATGATGCAGCAACTGTGTCGTATGCCACACTGAAACATTATGAGCTTGCTCCTTCAAACCTGTCAAGAGTTTCAGCTGCAGGAATCACATTCGCTATTACGTCTGCTGACCTGAGGACCAGGACCACATTCCTGGCAAACTTGCGAAAGGCAGTTAAATATGGCTTATCAGAGACAGAAGCACTGAAGGCTCTGACATTTGTTCCGGCAGATATGGTTGGTGCTGCTGACCTGGTCGGGGCAGTGAAAAAGAATATGGTTGCAAACATCCTCATAACATCAGGGAATATATTTTCTGAAGAGTGCGTGTTGTATGAGAACTGGGTACAGGGAGTTCCATACAGACTAATTGATATAAGGACAAAAGATCTCAGAGGAAAATATACCCTCACCATTGATACTGCAAAATATAATCTGTCTCTGACAGGAACTTTTGATAAACCTTCTATTAAACTCGCAGTTGATACTGCTGCCTTAAGAGGTGTTACTTTCACACAGGAAAAAGATCTTGTCAGTATCACATTCGAAAGAGGCAGAACACGTTACCGTCTCTCAGGATACATCTCAGGGAAAGACCTTGAAGGTAAGGCACAGCTTGATAACGGAAAATGGCTTACATGGAAAGCAACATATACAGGTCCTGCATCCGAAGCAGAAACAAGAACCCGGAGACAGACACCTGTTCCTGAACTGGGTAAAATACTCTATCCGTTTACTGCATACGGAAGAAATGAGATTCCAAAACAGGAAGATGTCCTTTTCAGAAATGCAACAGTATGGACAAGCGAAAAAGAGGGTAAGCTTCTGAATACAGACGTTCTTGTTCAGAAAGGCAAGATTGCTAAAATTGGAAAGAATCTTACAGCACCGGAAGGTGTTAAAGTAATTGATGCAACAGGAAAGCATCTGACACCCGGTATAATAGATGAACATTCACACCTTGCTATCGATGCCACTAACGAGATGGGGCAGGCCATTACATCTGAGGTTCGTGCTGGTGATGTCGTAGATCCTGAAGATATGACAATTTACCGTCAGCTGGCAGGAGGAGTGACTTTATCACATACTCTGCATGGCTCTGCCAACCCTATCGGAGGACAGTCTGTTCTGATAAAGGAACGCTGGGGTCATAATGCTGAGGAACTAAAAGTAGAAAACCAGGTTGGATTTCTTAAACATGCACTTGGGGAAAATGTTAAGCGCAGTACAAACCGGTATCCAAATACCCGTATGGGAGTTGAGCAGATAATAAGGGATGCCTACCAGAGAGCTGTTGATTATAATGCTAAATGGAAAACGTGGAATGCTTTAAAACCTGCAGACCGGATTGGCAAGATACCTCCCAGAAGAGATCTTGAACTTGATGCGATCGTTGACGTACTTGAAAAAAGGAGCTTTATTGTTTGTCATACATATGTACAGTCAGAAGGAACGATGATCATGAATCTTGCAAGCGATTTTGGCGTCAAAGTAAATTCACTTATCCATTTTAATGAAGGATACAAGATTGCTGACCAGATAGTTGCACATGGTGCAAATGCGTCTGTGTTTTCAGACTGGTGGGATTATAAATACGAGGTATATGAAGGTACTGCTTATAACGCATCAATGTTAGTAAAACAGGGCGTTCTTACCTGTATCCATTCCGACGATGCAGAAATGGGCAGACGTCTTAACCAGGAAGCAGCCAAGACTATGAAATACGGAGGTTTAAGTGAGACAGAGGCATTAAAACTTGTTACTATTAACCCTGCTACTATTCTGCATCTTGGTGACCGGACAGGAAGTATAAAGGCAGGGAAAGATGCTGATCTCGTTCTTTGGTCCGATTATCCTCTTTCCATATATTCCCATGCAAACAAGACAATGGTTGATGGTACTTTCTATTTTGATGAGGAGGAAGATGCAAAGCTGAAAGAACAGATCGACAGTGAAAGAAACAGGATCATTGCCAATATTCTAAGAGAAGCGCCGGCAACAGGTTCAACAACACCAAATATCCCAAGACGATGAAGAAAACCTTTATAATTACAGTTATACTGCTGTCTGCCATTATTTTACAGGCAGCAGCTCAGAGCCCTGTTGTGGCTCCGGCCCAGAAAAAACCTGTTGTACTGGTTGGCGGTACAATTCACACCGGAACAGGTGTGGTTATAGAAAATGGCTTGATAATTTTTACAAATGGTAAAATTACTGCTGTTGGTACAGCATCGCAGGTCAACATTGATAAATCTGCTTTCGAAGTCATTGACGTTACCGGGAAACAGATATATCCAGGACTTATCTTCCCTAATACCAGCCTTGGTCTGGCAGAATTCGGAAGTGGGGTGGATGTAGCTACTGACAGCAGGGAGATAGGCGATCTTAACCCGAATGTCAGAGCGATTGCAGCCTATAATACAGACTCTCATGTACTTCCCGTAATAAGGTCAAATGGAATTCTTCTGGCTCAGATCGTACCTGAAGGAACTCTTCTGCCCGGGACGTCAAGTGTAGTTCAGTTAGACGCCTGGAACTGGGAGGACGCAGCCTATAAAATGGACAACGGTATTCAGATGACCTGGCCAAGAAAAGCAAGGCAAACTGGCAGAAGGGGAGGCGGTGATTATCCGCAACAGGCTGGCGGAGCAAGCACTTATGATAAGAATGTTGAGGCACTGGAAAAGATCTTCTCCGATGCAGTAGCTTATGCTGCAATTGAAAAACCAGAGAATCAAAATCTCAGACTTGAAGCATTAAAAGGTCTGTTCGATGGAACGAAGATACTTTTCATTACAGCACCTGAAACAAAAGGAATTATTGCATCTATCTCATTTGCAAAAAGATACGGGGTAAAGAAGATCGTACTTGTCAATGCTGATGAATCAGCATGGCTTGTCAAAGATTATATTAAGGAAAACAACATACCTGTACTATTATCTGATCCTCTAAGTCTGCCGAAATATGACTTCAGTGATACAAAGCTACCTTTCAGACTTGCTTCAATGTTTAAAAATGAAGGGATACTTG
>JAHEYW010000216.1 GCA_023251395.1 Bacteroidales bacterium | reverse complement strand
CAAATTTCTTGCTTCCTGCAAGAATATACATTGAAATTGAAAGGATCTCAATACCAATGAAAAACATGACAAGGTTAGTGAATGAAGTCATTACAACTGCACCACAAAGTGCAAAAAGCATAACTGAAAAAATATCTTCCAGCGGCCGTTCAACACTCCTGTAATAATTTCCGGCATAAAGAAAAACGAGAAGAGTTGTAAATATCAGTGTGCCATTAAATGAAACAGCGAAATTATCAACGGTCATCATCTCACTGAACCAGACACGATTGGTATTCCATTCCGTTATATTAAGGAGAAAAGTAATTGCCAGTCCCGTAATTATAACAGGAAGAATCCATCTCTTTCTGTTGTTGATTCCGAGAAACATGGTTATCATACCCAGTATGGCAACTGCTATAAGTGCACTCATTCTCTTCCTGTTTTATTTTGGAATAGTTAATACCAGATCTTGAATCGTTTTTATTGATGGTCCGGCCAAATCGAGGAAAGGTTTTGGATAACACCCCATTAATATAACCAGAATTACCAGCGGTATCAGGGCTGCTGTTTCTTCCTTAAACATTTTTACATTCCGTGACTTCAGGTTTTCCGGGAGGGAACCATACATTACTTTCTGAAACATTCTCAGCATATAAACTACACCAAATATTATTGTTGTTCCGGCAAACAGTGCGAGCAATGGTTTAACCTGGAACAGACCAAGCAGAATCATGAATTCGCCAATAAATCCGTTTGTTAGCGGCAGTGCAACAGAACCAAGGACAAGTATCATAAGGAAGATACTCAGAGAGGGCAGGACTCTTGATATTCCACCCAGATTGTTCATGTATCTTATTCCAAATTTTGACTCAATAATTTCTATCACTATAAACAGACCAACTATATTTATACCATGAGCAATCATCTGGAAAACAGCCCCGTTCAGAGCAATCTCATTGAGCGAAAGAACGCCGGCAGATATAAGTCCAACGTGAGCAATAGAGACATAGGCAGTGAATCTTTTGAGATCCTCCTGCCGGAATGCTATTATAGAGGCATAAATAAGTCCTGCTATTACAATACCAATTAAAGGGACTGCTATCTCAGACATTAGAGGGTAGCATATTGGCAGAAGAAGTCTGATTAGACCGTAAATTCCCATCTTCAGCATAATCCCTGCCAGTATCATGCTTCCGGCTGCGGGCGCTGTGGTATAAGTATCGGGCTGCCATGTATGAAACGGAATGATAGGAATTTTAATCGCAAAAGCGATAAAGAAGGCAAGGAAAACCAAAATCTGTGCATTACCACTTATGCCCACTTTAAACAGCTCAGTAAATTCTGAGGAATGAGGGTTAGGTGTTTGGAAGTATAAGTAAATCAGGGCAGCAAGCATAAGCAGACTGCCAGTTAAGGTATAGATAAAGAACTTAAAAGTGATTTTTATCCTGTCAGCGCCACCCCAGAGTGCTGTGATAAAATAGGCTGGTATAAGTGCAAGTTCCCAGAATATATAGAATATGAATCCATCCTGGGCAGTGAATACTCCTATGAAAGATGCCTCCATTATCAGTATAAGTCCAAAGAATATATTTAGCCGTTTTGATTTGCATCCCGATGAGGCCAGAATTATTACAGGAATGAGAAAAGTTGTAAGCAGTACGAGCAGGAGGCTCAACCCGTCCATCGCAAAATGGAAACTTATTCCAAGATTGGTGATCCAGGGAAAGGAAAAAGAATGTTCCGGTATCCCTGTGTTCTGAAACCCAAACAGGGACGCAAGAGAAAGGAAAAATTCTGCAAGAGAAGCAATGAGCGCATTACGTCTTACATTTGAATCTCTCCCGGAGAACATCACCAGGGCAGATGCAACTAATGGAAATAATATCAGTAAAAGAGTGATCATTTAATCAGATTAGTGCAATTATCTTAATATATTGAATAACAATACTATAATAATGGAAACTACCATGGCAAACAGGTAGAATCCGACATTTCCGGTTTGTAAAAGCCTTATTTTACTTCCAGCTGTCAGTACAACTCGTCCAATGAACTCAATAATAACGTCAAATATTCTGGGTTCTGAGAATCTGATAAAAAAATCTGAAAGTCTTTCAATTGGTCTGACAATCATCAAATTGTATATTTCATCAATATAAAACTTATTGAAAGCCAGTTTTATCATACCCTTCCGGCTGACTGTATCAGGAGCAGGAATATGCTTTTTCCTGACGAATGAAGAATATGAAAAATAGATTACCATGCAAATGATAAGAAAAGTCACAGCCATCAGAATAATATTGGGCATTGCCGGAAGAGTCTCACCTTTATGGAACAGTTTATTTGATTCTTTAAATACCGGCTCCAGGAAAAGGGACAGGCTGTTGCTACCGGTATACTTCAATTCAATGGGAATTGCAGCGAATGCTGCCAGGAATGCAAGAACGATCATCGGAAACAACATATTCCGGGGAGACTCGAAAATAGCATCTTTTATTACCTTATTACCTCTGAATTCACCGCTGAAAGCCAGCCAGAATACTCTGAAGATATACATCGCAGTCATAACAGAAACCAGTACTCCAAAACCCCAAAGCAATGGACTGTGGACAAAGACCTCTGCAAGTATCTCATCTTTTGAAAAGAAACCTGTCAGTGGTGGAATCCCTGAAATTGCCAGAGCTCCTGTTAAGAATACCAGGAATGTCCAGGGGGTTTTATATTTTAACCCACCCATATTTCTGATATCCTGCTCTTTACCAAGAGCATGAATTATACTTCCGGCAGCGAGGAAAAGAAGTGCTTTGAAAAATGCGTGTGTGGTAAGATGGAACATTGCTGCAGAAAATGCACCGACACCCAGACCCATAAACATTAGGCCTAGCTGGCTTATTGTTGAGTATGCCAGGACTTTCTTAATATCATTCTGAAAGAGTGCAATTGCTCCTGCAACCAAAGCTGTAGCAAGACCCGTAATAATGACCACTGTCATAGTGAAAGGGGCAAGAGTATATAGTATGTTTGATCGGGCTACCATATAGACACCGGCTGTGACCATAGTTGCTGCATGAATCAGTGCAGATACAGGAGTTGGACCTGCCATTGCATCAGGAAGCCAGGTAAGTAGTGGTATCTGGGCACTTTTGCCCGTTGCACCTATAAAAAGTGACAAGGTGACAGTAGTTATAAACAGGGATCCGCCAGGTATTAATAATGCCTTGCTGAAAACTACATTGTATGTAAGACTATCGAATTTGCTGAAGATCATAAACATCGCCAGCAGGAATCCGAGATCTCCGATACGGTTCATTATGAATGCTTTGCGGGCAGCGTTATTATATTCATTATTTCTGTTCCAGAAGCCGATAAGAAGGTATGAACAAAGTCCGACACCTTCCCAGCCGATGAACATAATGAGATAATTACCACCAAGTACCAGGATAGTCATGAAGAATATAAAAAGGTTCATATAAGAAAAGAACCTGTTAAAGCCCTCATCTCCATGCATATAACCAATTGAATAGATGTGAATGAGAAAACCGACACCGGTAATTATCATCAGCATCAGAGACGTAAGCTGATCAACATAAAACTCGAAAGGCAGAACCAGTTTACCTGAATTTATCCAGTTTGTAAGAACAATATTTTCCGGTGATCCGCCATTTATCAGTTTAACCAGGACAATTGAAGAGATGATAAAAGACAAAAGGACCATACCGCTTACAAACCATCCTGTAATCTTTTCTGGTATGTACCTATATAGCAATCCGGCAACCAGGAAGCCAATTAGTGGAAATAATGGTATGAGCCAGACTATGTTCATTGAAAGAATGATTTACTTACCATTTTAGCTTATTGAGGAAATTAATATCAATACTATGAGTATGCCGGTATACCATAACAACAATTGCCAGACCGACAGCAACTTCTGCAGCTGCCACAACCATAACAAAGAAGACAAATATCTGTCCGGCAGGATCATTGTGATAAACTGAAAATGCTACAAGTAACAGGTTGACTGAATTAAGCATAATCTCAATAGACATAAATATTATCAGAGCATTCCTCTTGATCAGAACACCAGCAACTCCAATGACAAAAAGCAAAGTGCATAACCATACGTAGTGCTGTAGTGGGATGGAGGTTATATTTTCGGAAAGGGTATTCATAATATTAATCTCCTGTCTTTTTCCCAAGCATTACAGCCCCAACCATTGCAGAAAGGAACAAGATTGATGAGACCTCAAATGGAAATCTGAATTCATTAAAAAGAACTTTTCCAAGGGACTTTACCAGCCCGATCTGTGTTGTTGGATGATACAAATTATAATTTAGTTCGGCCGACTTTGATGCCCCGGCTATTGTCAGGAATAATAAGCCACTTGCAATAACAGCAGCCAGAACTACAAGCCTCGGTTTACTTAATTCGGTGGAAAGGTTCAGATTGAGCAGCATTACCGTAAAAAGAAACAAAACCATAATGGCACCTGCGTACACAATGACATTGACAATTGCAATAAACTGTGCATTAAGGAGAATGAAGTGTCCGGCGATTGCAAGGAAAGCAAGAGTAAGATACAATACACCATGGATTGGTTTCCTTACAATTAGGACCATCAGGGATGATGCTATTGCTAAAAATGAGAAAAAGAAAAACAAAATTTTCGTTACCATTTATCTAAATGTTGTGCCTGAACGTCTTATTCTTCTTAAATTCAATCACTTCAGGAGTTTGTCTTTTAGAGATGTCAATCCTCTTATCAGGATCGGCTGGTTCAGTAAGTTTTTCCTTTCCATAAATAAAACCTTCCCTTTCATATCCAGACTGTACAGTCTCCTTTGTCAGGAAGATAGCTTCTTTCGGGCATGCTTCCTCACATAAACCACAGAATATACATCTGAGCATATTTATTTCATACACTTTTGCATATTTTTCTTCCCTGTAAAGATTTTCTTCTTCTGGTTTCCTTTCTGCAGCAATCATACTTATTGCCTCAGCAGGACATGCAAGTGCGCATAATCCGCAGGCAGTACATCTTTCACGTCCGAGATCATCTCTTTTCAGGACGTGTCTTCCCCGGTAAATTTCAGAAAATTCACGCTTAACCTCCGGGTACCTGACTGTAGTCTTTTTCTTGAAAAAATGTTTTAGGGTTATGGTCATACCAGTTACAATACCAGGAATGTATAGTCTTTCCATAAGAGTCATTTTCTTATTAGAAACATTTTTCGATCTGTTTGTAAGCGGTGTCATCATTTTTCTCCCTGCCTTCTTTGCCCCCCTGCCCCCCTGCCCCCCTAAAGGGGGGATTCAGGGTTATTAATTAATTTATTAGTAATGTGTTAGCCCCCCCTTAGGGGGTTGGAGGGCCTCACTTTAAATACTTTTGAATATCATAATTACTATTCCTGTCAGCACAATATTTATTACTGCCAGCGGTATCATCTTTTTCCATCCAAGAGCCATAAGCTGGTCGTATCTGAACCTTGGTAGAGTCCATCTTATCCACATATAAAGAAATCCGAAGAAACTTATTTTAAAGAACAATACAATTGTTCCGATTATTCCTACCATATTTACTGATAGCGCAGGGCTGTCCATGAATGGGAAGTTAGACCCACCGAAATACAAAGTGGAAATCAT
>JAHEYW010000215.1 GCA_023251395.1 Bacteroidales bacterium | reverse complement strand
CAGGTCTCTGGTTCTTAGGGTCCCATTGACCGAATTCATTCCTATGAGAAAAGAATATTTCTTTTGCCCTGGCTTTTTCCTCATCACGTCTGCCTCCTCCGACGGCAACGTCGATATTCAGTTCTTCAACTGCATCAAGAAGGGTAACTGATTGCGCCTTGTTCCTGCTTGCATTTATTCCTGTCTCCTCTGCTACCCTGCCCTTCTTGATGGATTCTTCAACATATTTTACAATCAGCTCGACACCAAGTTCTCTTGCAAGTTCATCCCTGAAAAAAAGAGTCTCCTCAAAGTTATGACCTGTATCGATATGTAAAAGGCTGAATGGTATCCTGGCCGGCCAGAAAGCTTTTTTCGCCAGGTGCACCAGGACTATTGAATCTTTACCACCTGAAAACAGGATTACCTTTTTCTCAAACTGGGCAGCAACTTCCCTCATTACGAAAATTGCCTCATTTTCAAGCTCTTTCAGATGAGCATCGTTGATCTTCATTGACAATTTAAATTATATTTTTCATATATCTGTTCGGATCACCAACATGGCATCCACATTCTTTCGGACCATCATTTTCCCACCACCATCTTCCTGAACGAATATCCTGACCTTTAAGTACAGCTCTTGTGCAAGGTTCACAACCAATGCTTGGATATCCCTTATCGTGAAGGGAATTATATGGCACATTATTCTGTTTTATGAATTCTTCAACATCCTCAAGTGTCCAGTGAAACAGGGGATGATACTTATATATTTTTCTGACCTTGTCATATTCAAGATCATTCATGAAACTCCTGTTTTCAGATTGGGATGATCTGATTCCGGAAATCCAGCATTCTGTACCTTCAAGTGCTCTGTTCAGAGGGTGAACCTTACGGATCCTGCAGCATTCCATCCTGTTATCTTTAGATTCATAAAAACTATATGGCCCCTTTTTAGAAACCAGCTCTTCAACCTCCGACAGATCCGGAAAATAAACTTTTATCCTCTTATTATATTTCTGGACTGTCTCAGAAAAAACCCTGTAAGTTTCGGGGAATAATCTTCCGGTATCCAGAGTCACAACTTCAATTGGAATATTATTACTAAAAATTATATGAGTTATCACCTGGTCTTCAATACCAAAACTTGAGGAAAAAATTACTTTGCCCGGAAAATGTGATACCAGTATCTTCAGACTTTCCGCTATTGTCTTTCCATTAAGCTGTTCGTTCAGCCCGGCTAACTTCGAATCGTTTTCCATTTTCTTTTGTCCAGCTTTTTATTTTTAACCTGTGAATATGAGCCCATAACCTTTCATGAAAATAGTAAAGGATCATCTTGGTAAATACCTCAACACTTCCAATAGAAAGTGCAACACTGACTTTACCTGTAATGAGGTAACTGATAACCATAGTATCAATTGTACCTACAATCCGCCATGAAATTGCTTTCATTACACTCTTGATAGGTTTATCAGCTCTATCGCTTACCTTTATAACACCTTTCGGGTGTATTTTTTCTTCTGATCCTGAAATAATTACATCCAGCATAACCGGGTTATTTTATTTATTCAAAAATATTCCCTGATACCTGATTTTTGATTGGCAATAATACCTCAAATGAATGAGTATTTATACATAGAGGATAATGTGTAGTTTACTCCATTTTTGTATAATTTTACAACCTTTAAATTCTGTCATGAAACTTTTAATTGTCGAAGATGATACTGCTCTAAGTAAATCCATAGCGGATTACCTGATAATTGAAGGCCATCTTTGCGAAATAGCAGAAAATCTCAAGCAGGCTCTTTTCAAAACTGCAGATAACACTTATGATTGTATAATTCTTGATATAGGGCTACCGGATGGAAGTGGATTTGAGGTAATAAGGGAACTGAAAGCAAACAGACTTACATCCGGAGTACTGATACTGTCTGCTAGAAATTCTCTGAATGATAAACTTCATGGCCTGAATATCGGAGCCGATGATTATCTTACCAAGCCATTTCATTTAGCCGAACTGAGTGCCAGAATCAACTCAATTTACAGAAGACACAATTTAGAAGGGCAGAATGAGATCAGCTTTAATGAGATCAGGGTTAATACTGAAGGTAAACAGGCATGGGTAAACAACATCCTGCTCAATCTTACCAGGAAAGAGTATGAATTACTGGTATTTTTCATAATCAACGCAAAAAGGATCATTACTAAAGAATCAATCGTTGAGCACCTCTGGGGTGATGAAGTCATCCTTACCGATTCTTTTGATTTTGTATATACTCATGTGAAGAACCTGAGGAAGAAGATTATGACAGTAGGCGGCAAAAACTATATTAAAAGTATTTATGGTTTCGGTTACAAATTTTCTGACGATTGAAATTACTAACTAAAAGTACGGTCTATTTTTTTCTTTCCTCAATATTTGTTATGATTGCCGGGGGAGTTGTGCTTTACTTTACTATCCGGACAATCGTCTACAAGCAAATCGATAATAGTCTCAAAACTGAAGCAGAAATCATTGAAGATCAGATACTCCAGACAGATACGATTCCTGACTTTACTGCAGCTTTTGGTCATCAGATAGAAGTCAGGCTCCTCAACTCACAAATCAAAAAAAACAATATCTCTTATAAAGATACTCTGATACTTGATGAAAAAGCCGGTGACTATTTATCTTATCGTTCAATATATTATTCCGGTAATACAAAGGACAAAAAAGGTTATATAATAACCATTTACCAGACCCTTGAGGAGAAACAGGAGCTTCTTAAATATATTAGTCTTTATGTTCCATCCCTTCTTTTATCTCTTCTCATAATCTCAATTCTTCTTAATTATTTAATCTCCAGCAATCTATGGAAACCATTCTATATTTCTGTTGATCAGGCAGCCAATTATGATATTTTATCAGACAAACCTATATTACTACCTGAAACTAATATAATAGAATTTGAGCAGCTGAACAGTGTCATAAAAAGCATGACGAGGAAAATGAGGTCTGATTATCTGAATCTTAAAGAATTTAATGAGAACGCAGCTCATGAAATACAGACGCCACTTGCTGTAATAAGGGCAAAAATTGACATGCTTGTTCAAAATGCCAGACTAAATAAAGAGAGTCTTGAACTTGTAAAATCAATTAATGAATCAACAACAAAACTATTTAAGCTTAATCAGGGATTATTGCTTATATCAAAAATTGACAACCAGTATTTCCAGTCAGAAAAAGAGATATCACTAAAGCAGATAATAGAAACATGCATTGACAACTACAAAGAGATAACTGAAATAAAAGGGATAAAAGTTGAATTAAAAGCTACTTCCGAGGCAGTAATAAAAATGAATGAAGTGCTTGCCGATGTTCTGATTTCAAATCTTTTAAGCAATGCAGTGAGGTATAATATCGACAATGGATTTATAAGATGTGAAATTGATGACAGTTACCTGGAGATTACAAATACAGGATTATCCTTAAAAGCAGATCCGGAGACACTTTTTCAAAGGTTTCATAAGGGAGACGATAATCCGCAATCAGTTGGTCTGGGGCTTTCCATCGTAAAAAAAATCGCAGATAATTATTCCATGAAAATTACTTATACACATAAAGCAAACCTTCACCAGCTTAGACTTGTATACAAAAGATAAGAGCTGCTCCTGCAAATAATTCTTAAATTAAAGTTAAAATATCCTCTCTTCAGATTGTCTTCAAATTTGGGATTTAGTTTTGATCCGTTAACTAAAAACAATTATTATGAAAAAGTTGCTTTTTATAACTGTTCTTTTCCTGGCTGCATTAGTAGTAAATGCTCAGCGCACGCCTGTTAAAACGGCCGATCTGCCAAAAGGAATTACTGAAAATGTTACTAAAGACTATGCAGGTTTTACAATTAAGAATGCAACAAAAGTTGTAGCAAATAATGTTACAACCTATGAAGTTGTTATTGTAAAAGGTTCAACCAGTGAGACACTGTTGTATGATAATACCGGGAAATTCACAAAGAAAGTTACCGTTAAATCAGGGACTACAGCTAAGAAAGAGGAAAAACCTGCACAAAAGCCAGCGGCAGCTGCTCCGGTAAAGAAGAATTAGACCATCGGGTTTATTACCAGATTTCATGAAGAAAGGGACTTTCTCTAAAGCCCCTTCTTCATTTTTGCCGGCCTTGTCCATAATGGTGGACGTGGTGAATTTATTGATTGTACAATGCCATTTAAGGTAATTGGGGCAAAAAGGCTATTAAAACTGCCCCTTATTAAAAAAAAAGTTAACAGATTTTTTAATTCTGTAATAAATAGATAATTTCGACAAATTTTAAAACTAAAGCAATGGGTGACATAGGTTTCACAGAGATATTACTTATACTGTTGGTGATTGTGCTTCTTTTTGGCGGGAGGAAAATTCCGGAACTGATGAAAGGTATCGGACAGGGTATGAAAGAATTTAAGAAGGCATCCAGGCTGGACGATGAACCTGAAAAAAAGGAAGAATCTAAGGGTGAGATCACACCTGAAAAGAAATAACTCACAAATGATGATAGTCTGACTATTTGGTTGTAGCCAGATATTTCATTAATAGCTTCACAAGCTTATTCCTGTCTACTGGTTTTGAAACATAATCGGAAAAACCAGATAACATTATCTTCTCTTTGTCTGAATCCTGTGTATAGGCGGTTATTGCGATGATTTTAATCACCGGCCGTAAAGATTTAATTTTAGCTGTCGCTTCAAATCCATCCATAATTGGCATTTTTATGTCCATAAGGATCAGATCTGTCTCCCTCAGCTGAATAGCTTTATCAACTGCCTCCACACCGTTCCTTGCCCTCATAGTACTTAGACCCATACTTTCAACTATTTCCTTTAGAAGCAGGTAATTAATATCGTCATCCTCAGCCACAAGTATTATACTTCCTGAAGTTATTGGTTTGACTTCTGACTCATCTTCAGTTGTTCCTCGCGGAAGTTCATCTGGATTTGGAATATATGGAACAGAGAAATAGAAGGTTGTACCTTCCCCTGGTTTTGATTCAAGCCAGATCTTTCCTCCCATTTGCTCAACATACGCTTTGCAGATTGACAATCCCAGTCCAGTACCACCATGCCGCACAGACGGATCTTCTACCTGGTAAAAACGGTCAAAAATGCGATCGAAAAACTCAATTGGAATTCCTATTCCTGAATCTTTGACATAAAATTCGAGAAAACAAGGTACTACTGAATATCCGAATTCAACAGAACCATATTTAGTGAATTTAAAGGCATTATCCAGCAGGTTTGATAATACCTGCATAAGCTTTGTCTCATCACAGGCAATCACAGAAATATTGTCCTCAAGACCGGTGCTGTATTTGAAATTGAGATTAGCATAACTTGCCCTGTAGGTGTACTGTTTAAAAATATTTTTAAGTACTTTATTTATACTTATATTTGAAATATTGATTCGGGAATGTCCGGATTCAATATTTGAAATATCAACAATATCGGTAATAATGGAAAGGAGCTGACTGCTACTTTGATATACAATATCAATATATTGTTTTCTTGTTTCTTCAGAAAGATCCGGCGAATTCATCAATGATGTAAATCCGACAATAGCATTCATTGGGGTCCTAATCTCATGCGATATATTATGAAGAAATGCTGTCTTCAGCCTGTCACTCTCCT
>JAHEYW010000214.1 GCA_023251395.1 Bacteroidales bacterium | reverse complement strand
AGATTACAAACAAACCCTTGATGCTGAACTCAGGGAACTTGGAAACTCTGAGATCTGGAGAACAGGTGCTGCAGTGAGAAAACTGAGACCAATTAAATAAAGGCTCAAAGGCTTTAAAGGCTGTAAAGGCTTTATTAAAAAAACTTACCTTTTAATAAAAGAATAGCAATTAATAAAATTATCATCAATCTCAAATTTAAAAAATGAGCGAAAAAATATTAATTCTTGACACCACTCTGAGGGACGGAGAACAGGTTCCCGGATGCCAGCTTAATACAATCGAAAAGATCGAAGTGGCACAGGCACTTGAAAACCTTGGTGTCGATATAATCGAAGCAGGGTTTCCGATATCAAGCCCGGGTGATTTTAACTCAGTGGTTGAGATTTCAAAAGCTGTAACGAATCCAGTTATATGCGCTCTTACAAGAGCAGTAAAAAAGGATATTGAAGTTGCAGCTGAAGCTCTTCAGTATGCTAAAAGGAAAAGGATACATACTGGAATAGGTGTCTCCCCGTACCATATTGAATTCAAGATCAGAACAACTCCGGAAGAGATAATAAGGAGAGCCGCTGATGCAGTTAAATATGCAAAGAAATTTGTGGAAGATGTTGAATTCTATGCAGAGGATGCAGGAAGATCTGATAATGCCTACCTTGCCAGGGTGATCGAAGCTGTGATCAAAGCTGGCGCAACAGTTGTCAATATACCCGACACTACCGGTTATTGTCTTCCTGAGGAATATGGGGCAAAGATCAAATACCTGAAGGAAAATGTTCCAAATATCGATAAAGCAATAATCTCCACCCATTGCCATAATGATCTTGGAATGGCTACTGCAAATACTGTTATGGGAATGGTAAATGGTGCAAGACAGGTGGAGGTAACAATTAATGGAATTGGAGAAAGAGCGGGAAATACCTCTCTTGAAGAAATTGCAATGATCATTAAGAGTCATCATGATCTCAATCTCCATTCAGATATTAACACCAAGCTCATTTACAATACCAGCAGGCTTGTCTCAACACTTATGAGCATGCCGGTTCAGCCCAACAAAGCAATTGTAGGAAGAAATGCATTCTCTCACTCATCGGGGATTCATCAGGATGGCGTCCTAAAGAAAAGGGAGAATTACGAAATAATTGATCCGGTGGAGGTTGGTATCCGTGAATCATCAATTATCCTTACTGCCAGAAGCGGAAGGGCCGCACTGAATCACAGGCTAGAAAGTCTCGGATTCACACTTGATAAAGAAGAACTGGATGAAATATATCACAGATTCCTTCTCCTGGCTGACAAGAAGAAAGATATTAATGATGAAGATATAAGGATACTAACTGGTGAAGTATCACAGGGAGAAAAGCCGCTTAAGCTTGAATATCTGCAGGTCGCCTGCGGGAAATCAGCTATGCCCGTTTCTACTGTCGGTCTGAGGATCAATGGAGAGATTCATTATGCAACCGCTTCCGGAAACGGACCTATCGATGCTTCCTTCACTGCAGTAAAGCAGCTCATCAGCAAGGTGGTTCATCTGGAAGAATTCCTTATCCAGGCAATAACAAAAGGCAGTGATGATGTTGGTAAAGTTCATATACAGGTTGAACATCAGAATCATATTTATTATGGATTCTCAGCCAATGTGGATATCATCACAGCTGCAGTAGAAGCATTTGTTGACGCAATATCAAAAGTAAAATAACCCCATGCCCCTATAAAAGGCACCAACCCCATCCTTCAGGGTGGGGACTTAGAAAGAAATAAATGAAAGCAAAAACACTCTTTGAAAAGATCTGGGATTCGCACGCGGTGTATTCTATCGAAGACGGCCCTGAAGTACTCTATATTGATCAGCACTATATCCATGAAGTTACGAGTCCCCAGGCTTTTAAAGGTCTCGACGATCGTGGAATAAAAGTATTCAGGCCAAAAAGGACACTTGCCACGGCCGACCATAATATCCCGACTAAAGATCAGCATCTTACAATAAAGGAAGAGCTGTCTCGCTTGCAGGTTGAGAAGCTGACTGAGAACTGTAAAAAACATAAGATCAATTTGTTTGGCCTTAACCATAAGAAGAATGGTATAGTTCATGTTATCGGTCCGGAACTGGGCTTCACAAGACCTGGTATGACTATTGTTTGCGGAGACAGTCATACATCAACTCATGGAGCTTTCGGAACGATTGCATTTGGAATAGGGACAAGTGAAGTTGAGATGGTGCTCGCGACGCAATGTCTGCTCCAGACAAAACCGAAAACAATGAGGATCAACGTAAATGGTGATCTTAAAAAAGGTGTGACCTCCAAAGATATCATAATGTATATTATTGCCAAGCTAACATCAGGAGGAGCAACAGGTTATTTTGTTGAATATGCCGGAACTGCAATTGAAAAACTCAGTATGGAAGCAAGGATGACAATATGCAATATGAGCATTGAAATGGGTGCCAGAGGAGGATTGATAGCTCCGGATAAGATAACCTTTGCCTATCTTAAAAAGAGAATTGGAAAGCTTACAGACAAGGAGTGGGAATCGCAGCTGAGGAAGTGGAAAAAACTAAAATCAGATCCTGGAGTTAAATTTGATAAGGAGATAAAAATACAGGCTTCTGACATAAACCCGATGATAACTTTCGGAACAAATCCCGGAATGGCTATAACGGTTACCGGAAATATTCCTTTATCGGGAGGACTTGAAGATAAAAAGGATGAATCATTCCTTAAATCACTTAACTACATGGGCTTTAAACCAGGAGATAAACTGGCAGGTCGCAAGGTAGACTATGTTTTCCTTGGTAGCTGCACAAACGGTAGAATTGAGGATTTCAGGGAGTTTGCTAGCTTAGTGAAAGGAAGAAAGAAAGCATCTAATATTACCGCTTTGCTCGTCCCCGGTTCAAAACTGGTTGAAGAGCAGGTAAAACGGGAAGGCTTACTTGAAATATTGAATGATGCAGGGTTCGAGCTGAGACAACCCGGTTGTTCTTCCTGCCTGGCAATGAATGAAGATAAAATACCAGCAGGTAAATACGCAGTCTCAACTTCTAACAGAAATTTCGAGGGACGCCAGGGTCCCGGAGCAAGAACATTGCTGGCTAGCCCACTTACAGCTGCTGCTGCTGCAATTACCGGTAAAATAACCGATCCTTCTGAATTCATAAACTGATCATTACTTTCAATAAATAAAGACGATGCCCAAAGAAAAAATAAACAAGCTGGAATCAACATGTGTTCCTCTTCCGATTGAGAATATAGATACTGACCAGATCATACCTGCCAGATTTCTGACAGCCACAACAAGAGAAGGATTTGGTGAGAACCTTTTCCGCGACTGGCGCTATAACAAAGATGGTAGTGCAAACAAATCATTTATCCTGAACAACAAAGCATTCTCCGGCAAGGTACTTATTGCTGGCAAAAATTTCGGTTGCGGTTCCAGTCGGGAACATGCCGTTTGGGCTATATACGATTACGGATTCAGGGTTGTAATATCAAGTTTCTTTGCAGATATTTTTAAGAATAATTCTCTTAACAATGGTCTGCTTCCTATAATACTACCTGAAGACTTGGTTCTCAATTTAATTCAGGCTGTTCAGAATGATCCCGGGGTAAAAGTAAAAATCAATCTGGAAGAACAAAAGATTGAACTGCCAGGATCCAGAAAAGCATACCAGTTTGAGATCAATAAGTATAAGAAAGATTGTATGATAAATGGCTTCAATGATATTGATTATCTGCTTAATATAAAGAACAAGATAATAGGATTCGAGGAAAAGAAAGGAATAACATGATGAGAGTAGAGATAATGGATACTACCCTGCGTGATGGAGAACAAACTCAGGGAGTCTCTTATACCCCTCTGGAAAAACTGCATCTTGCAAAACTACTTCTCCATGAGGTCAAAGTTGACAGGATCGAAATATCTTCTGCCAGAGTATCTGAAGGTGAATTCGATGCTATTAAGCTTATTTCCGGTTGGGCTTCACAAAACAATCTCTTAAATAAAGTAGAAGTTCTTGGTTTTGTTGATGGGGATTTGTCTCTCAACTGGATCAGTAACGCAGGGGCTCAGGTGCTGAATCTCCTTTGTAAAGGATCTAGGCGTCATGTGGAGAAACAACTCAGAAAAACGCCTGAAGAGCATGTTTCTGATATAAAAGATCTTATCAGAAGAGCTGACAGTATGAATATCATTGTGAATATCTACCTGGAGGATTGGTCAAACGGAATGATCAATTCTGAGGACTATGTAATGTTCATGCTCGATTCCCTGAAAGAAGAAAAAATTGCCCGTTTCATGCTTCCTGATACTCTTGGTATCCTTAATCCGGACCAGACCTTCCTCTTCTGCAGAAAAATAGTAGACAAGTATCCTGATCTGCATTTTGATTTTCATGCACACAACGACTACGACCTCGCTGTTGCAAACGTTCTTGCAGCAATAAAAGCCGGTGTCAAAGGAATTCATACTACTGTGAACGGACTGGGCGAAAGAGCAGGTAACGCACCTTTATCAAGTGTTACCAGTGCGATAAAAGATCACCTTAAAGTCCGTATCGGAGTAAATGAATCTGAGATAACCAAGGTAAGCAAGATTGTCGAATCGTTCAGCGGGATCAGAATCCCTGTTAATAAGCCTATAATCGGAGAAAACGTCTTCACCCAGACGTCAGGTATTCATGCTGACGGTGACTCCAAGGATAACCTTTATTACAATGATCTGCTTCCTGAAAGATTCGGAAGAAAAAGGAAGTACGCGCTCGGTAAACAGTCAGGAAAAGCAACTATCCGCAAAAACCTTGAAGAATTCGGAGTTGATCTTAACCCGGAATCACTTGCTAAGGTTACCCAAAGAGTAATTGAACTGGGTGATAAAAAGGAAAATGTCACAACGGAGGATCTTCCTTATATCATTTCCGATGTTCTGGGCACTGAAGATATTAATTACAAAATATTCATAAAAAATTATTCTTTGTCTCTATCGTTGGGATTGCGGCCCTTTGCCAGTGTAAAGGTTGAGATCAATGGTGGAGCATATGAGGAAACTTCGTCGGGCGATGGTCAGTATGACGCATTCATGAAAGCACTCAGAAAAGTTTATGATTCACTGAACAAGGATTTTCCTGCCCTCATTGATTACTCAGTTGCAATTCCTCCCGGAGGAAAAACAGATGCCCTTGTTGAAACTGTTATTACATGGGATTTAAACGGCAAAGAATTTAAAACCAAGGGACTTGATGCTGATCAGACTGAATCAGCGATAAAAGCGACTGAGAAGATGCTGAACCTTATTGAAGGTTTTAAGGAAAAACAAGGAACAAAATAAGTACGTAAAGATCTGAACATTATTAATTAACAAATATCAAATACTTAAAAGCAAAATTATGGGTAAATCGTACAACATTGCGGTTATCGGCGGTGACGGAACAGGCCCCGAAGTGGTAAGAGAAGGCAAGAAAGTACTTAGTGCGGCAGCAGCTAAATACGGATTTAAACTCAATTATGAAGATTTTGATTTCGGAGGTGACAGATATCTCAGAACCGGAGAGATACTTCCCGATTCAGCAACCGAACAGCTTAAAAAATTTGACTCAATTTTCCTGGGCGCAATTGGACATCCAGATGTAAAACCAGGTATCCTTGAAAAGGGCATTCTGTTAAGACTGAGGTTTGA
>JAHEYW010000213.1 GCA_023251395.1 Bacteroidales bacterium | reverse complement strand
AAGCAGCAATTCTAATATAATTACAGCAACATTATTGCCTGATCCACCGGCCAGTCCTTTGGTTTTGACAGCTGGTAGTATTTCTCAAACCAGCTTTACCGCAAAATGGAATAGCTCTTCGACAGCTACAGGATATCGGCTGGATGTAGCTTCTGACAATGGATTCGCTACATTATTATCCGGGTATAGTAACCTGAATGTTGGAAATGTATCGAGTTACACCATTGCCGGATTGACAGCCAAGACAATATATTACTATAGGGTAAGAGCGTATAATTCCGGTGGAACAAGTGGAAATTCAAACTCTATTACTGCAACCACATTACCAAATCCACCTGCCGCACCTTCAGGGCTTTCAGCTTCTTCCTGCAACAATACTGTTACTTTAACCTGGAGTCCAAATAGCGAATCAGACTTTCTAAGGTACAGGATCTATGGGAGTAGCAGTCCTAATCCGACAACTTTCATTGACTCTACCACGAATCAGATATCTGATGTGACGAAGAAAATATATGGTCTTGTAAACGGTCAGACTTACTATTTCAGAGTTTCAGCTTTAATTTCGCCCGGGGTCGAAGGTGCTTTAAGTACTTCTGCTTCGGTGAAAGTTAAAACGGGAGTTGTTCCAAAAATAAAAGCAAAATGGAACGATATCCTTATCGCCTATAATTCTGGTGATTCAATTGCAAGCTTTCAGTGGTATTCCGGAGATGGTGTAATCTCAAATGCAAACAAGCAATATTATATAACCAATAAACATTCTGGAAGCTACTACCTCATGGCTACGGATAAAGATGGTTGTAAAAACAGCTCAAATGTTATCACAATTTCAGGTACTAAATCAATGTCGATTTTCCCAAATCCTGCAAGCACGAGATTTAATATCAGCCTGAATAGTAATTCGCAGGGAGAAACATTAATTAAGCTTTACAACACTAATGGAATAAAAGTTCTGGAATTTAGAACAGAAAAGCCAGAAACTGAGTTTAACCGTGAAATAACAGTTAATAATCTTCAGGATGGGATTTATACAATTGAAGTAAGTGTAAATAAAGAGGAAATACAATATTCAAGATTGGTAATAATTAAATAATTGAAATGAAACGGCTTAAAGATGATTAATAAATTATCTTATATCAAATGTCTGTTTTTATCAGCTATCCTGGTAGTATTGTTGATAGGTACTGTTAATTCTCAGGGAACAGATTCGAAGAGAACTTTCACTAAAAGTGACAAACTGTACATCGGTATCAATCTGCTTCCATCGATGACAAATATTGACAATAAAGTGTTTGTCAGTTCAGCTGAGCCAGGTTTAAAAGGAAGGAATTCATTAAATTTTAATCTTGATTTTGGATATTACTTTTCAAAGATATCAGGTATAAGTATTGGCGCAGGATATTGTTCCTATTCAACAGAACTGACAATGGATTCCTATTCCACAAAGTTTCAAACAATTGATTCAGAAAATGAAACTTATGAAATGCAGATAAAAGGTACTTCAATTGTCGAAAATCAAAAGCTATCATTCTTTAATATTCCGATTTGCCTCAATCTAAGACTTCCTGTCGGAGAGAAGATTGGATTCTTCCTGACGGGTGGGATAAGTCTCGATATTCCAGTGACAAAAACTTTTAAAGCAGAGGGAACATTTACCTATGATGGATATTATGCTGTATATCCAATTCTTTTTCAAGACATCCCTGCTTATGGATTTCCCAGCAATCTGAATACATTAACTTCGGGAAACCTGCAGATTAAAAATTTAAATGCAACTTTTTGCGCTTCAGGCGGTGCTTATTTCAATTTAAATGAAAAATTTCAGGTTGTTGTTGGAGTCAGTTATAACAAATCCATCACAAGTATTTCGGCCTACACCACCGATCCGGATTTCCGGCTAACCTCTAAAGCAAATGAACTTAACAGTTTCATGGCAGGAAGTAAGGAAGTCAGATTGCAGTCGCTTGGAATAAATATTGGATTAAAGTATTATTTCAAATAATAAGCATTACCTGCTATGTTATTTTTCCCGGGATTATTGAATCAGGAATTTTATTTTACAAATAATTTGGAAATATTTCAAAAGTATTTAAAGGAGTGTCCAAATCTTAAAAACTTCTGTTTAAAAAAGATTCTAAGATAATTATATTGTTATTTTAGTAAAAATACATATCTTTGCGCCGATTTTATGACTGTAGATAATTATAGTAAACAATCATAAATTGTAAAACAACACAAAGTATCTAAAAAGATTAGAAAAAATGAAGAACAAAGTTTTAATGGGTTTAGCAGCTGTAGCAATGGTTGCTTTCCTTTCTAGCTGTGGAAAAGTTCCACAGGCAAAAATTGATGCAACAAATGTAGCTATTGATAGCGCAAAAGTTGCTGAAGCTAGTGTTTATGTTCCAGCTGAATTTGCAGCTGTTCAGGATTCAATGAAAGCTATCACTGCTGCAGTTGAAGTTCAGAAATCAAAAATGTTCAAGAATTTTAAGAAAATTGAAGTCAAACTTGACGAAACAATAGCAGCTGCTAAAAAAGTACAGGCTGATGCTGTTGCCAAGAAAGCTGAAATTAAGAAAGAAGTTGAAACTCTGATGACAGACATTAAAGCTGTTATTGAAGACAATGGCAAACTTTTCAAGAAAGCTCCCAGAGGTAAAGAAGGTGCTCAGGTTCTTGAGCAGATGAAAACCGAAATGGCAGCAATCGATGCAGCAGTTGTTGAAGGACAGGGTATGTATGATAAAGGTGCATACATGGATGCTCTTAACAAAGTAAAAGCTGCAAAAGAAAACGCTGACAAAATCAACGGCGAATTGAAAGATGCTATTGCAAAAGTTTCTGGCAAGAAAGTTGTTAAGAAGTAATTAGACTTTCAATATCTCTATATAGATAAATCCCCGGGTAATCCCCGGGGTTTTTTTTAAAGGGACTCGCATGATGAGAAGGTATATTAAGTGGTTGGCTTTGATAGTGGGTTTTGCTGGATTTGCGGGATTAATCGTTTTTCTGTTGGTGAAACTGACACCATCTCCACCCGAAAGTGAAGTTGAACTTGCGATGAAAGCATTTTCAAGGGCTAACAAGGATAAAGCCGACACATATTCTACCAAACTTTTTAATGAATCCAGAGCTGCATATGATTCAGCAATGGCAAACTGGAAAAGAGAAAACAAGAAATTCCTCTTTTTCAGAAACTACGAAAAAGTGGAAACTTTCGCCAGGCTTGCATCAAAAAGAGCGGGTCAGGCAACCACTACATCCCAGATCAACAGCAGCAGCCTTAAAATAAGTGTCAAAGAAAAAATTGACTCGGTCAATAAGACAGTATCTGGGATAGATCATATATTTGGCAGGTATCCTTTACCCTCCGATTCAAGAAAAAAGGTTGCCAAAGGAAATATGCTTCTTAAAGAAGCTGAGGTAGCTTATTCAAAAGGGCAATATGTCCAGGCAAATTCAAAGATTAATGAGGCTGAATACCTCCTGACTACAGTATTTAATACTGAATTGTCCGACCTTAAAGACTATTTCAAATCATTACCTGTCTGGAAGAAATGGGCACAACAGGCAATTTCTGAATCTGCCAGGAATAAAAGCTATGCTATCGTCGTTGACAAATTCTCAAAGAAATGCTATATCTATCTTAAAGGAGTAAAGAAATTTGAATTCGATGCTGAACTTGGAATAAACTGGGTTGGCAATAAAAGAAGAATGGGGGACAAAGCTACTCCGGAAGGTATCTATAAAGTTGTAAACAAATTTCAGGGTAAACAGACTGAGTATTATAAATCATTATCACTGGACTATCCAAACGCCAGGGATATGGAACGATTTAAGTCCGAATTGTCCAGAGGCTCTTTACCAGCCTGGGCAAAAATTGGTGGCGGGATCGAAATCCATGGAGGTGGAGGAAAAGGAGTTGACTGGACTGAAGGTTGTATTGCACTTACAAATTCTGAAATTGATGTTCTTTACGACCTTGCCAAAGTTGGAACTCCAGTTGTGATTGTAGGGTCTGTAAAAGATCTTAGCAAGGTATTGGAAAACGAATTACTCGTAAATGGAAACAGAGGAGACAACTGATATTAACCAGCAAAACGCAAAAGAAGACGACAGGAGCGAACTTATTCAGGAGATTAATGGTCTCTGGAACAAATTCTTTACCAATCCCATAAACAGGAAAATCTTCCGTATCGTAATTATTTGTCTGATTGTTGCAGCTGTAATAGTGTTTTCATTCTCATGGATCGTGTTTATTGTTCCTGGTTTACAGGAATCTGGTCGGACGAGGAAACCAAAATATGAAAATCTTGCAGAGGTAAAAAAAGATCAGGGTTATAAAAAACTCATCGGCCAGATGACAAGAGACTCAAAAAACCTGATAAGAAAATTTTCATCTTTTACTTCAGGACAATCATACCTGATAATAAACACCATTGATAATAAATTTCTTCTTTATCAGAATAAAAAGCTGGTAAGGGAAGGTTCCTGCAGCACTGGAAGTTATACCAGACTTACCAGCTCTGAAGGTTCCAGGCACTGGATATTCAAAACCCCTAAAGGAAGATTCTGGATACAACAGAAAATTACATCACCTCTATGGGTACGGCCCGACTGGTCCTTTGTTGAAGAAGGTTTGCCAATACCTCCTCCAAATGATGAGTCAAGATTCGAATATGGAGTGCTTGGTGACTATGCAATGAGTCTGGGAGACGGATATCTGATACACGGTACAATTTATAAACGCCTGTTGGGTATGCCTGTTACTCATGGATGCGTAAGACTTAATGACGAAGACCTGGAGTCTATCTATCATACAATGAATATCGGATCTAAAGTTTATATCTTTTAACCGGCACCAATATGGAAGGAATAGAAAACAAAAGTAGTTCCTCAACCCTTAAAATTATTCTTTACATTGCTGGTACTCTTCTGATGATTTTCCTCATCTTTTACATGGTCATGAGTTTGATGAGCCCAGCCAGAAAGCTTTCTGAAATAAATCAGGAATATGGCTATAAAGCTTCAGAAAAATCAAAGATTGATGAAAGGTTTTTTAATGATTCTGGATTTGTTGCAACAAACCGGGAAAAATCATTTTACCAGGCAAGGGTAATTATGGCTGAATCTGATTCATTATCTCTTTCTATCGATCTTCCTGACAGTACAGCTTTCCTTGAAATAAGCGGCGTAACAGTTCATAAGATCACACTATCGAATATAAGAGTAAGTAAAGTCCTTTTGAGGGCCGATGAATACGCTGTAACTTCGTTGTTTTCAACTCCCCTGGTTATTGACAATGATTTTTCTGCAATCAGAAAGGAGCCGGTGATGATCAAAATTGCTCCCAAGGATACTTCTGAATACAAGCCCGACATTCTTCCTGATACAACCAGGGCTGAATCTGTTAATTATATATTTGAGATGAAGAATGGGTTGCGTCTCTATATTTATCAGAATTCTGATGACATTGATAAAGGAGGATTCAGCGTGTTTTTATTTGATCTTAATGACAAGCTAAGGACTGTAAGGGATAATTTAAAAAGTATTTCAAGATTCAAAGTCCCTGATTATCACCCTGCAATTTATCTTAGAATGAAGAAATCAGATGCCCGTATTATATACCGGGCCCTGCCTAAGCATGGCATGATAAGCATCCTCAGGTAATCCCAATCCGAAATATATTTCTTATTCCTGGAGTTATCTTCCGGTAATTTTCTTAAA
>JAHEYW010000212.1 GCA_023251395.1 Bacteroidales bacterium | reverse complement strand
ATCATACAAAGGTTTTATCAGTTTCTCTGACACCATTGACGCAATAACAGGAAATTACTTCTTGTTCTTATGCTCCAGCCATATTCTGGCGTTCACAAAAGCTTTCATCCAGGGAGTTATTTCATTATTTTTCCTGCCGGAAGGATAGTAACCGCACTGCCATGGGAAATATGCCCTTTCAAGATGAGGCATCATAACAAGGTGCCTGCCATCGTTTGAACAAAGTGCAGCTATATCAAAATCTGACCCGTTAGGATTTGCCGGATATGAAGAGTGACTGTACTTCATCGGAATATGATAATCTTCTTCTGGAAAGGGTAGACTGAACCGCCCTTCACCATGAGCCACCCATATCCCCAGTTCCATTCCTTCAAGGTCTTTAAGCATTATTGAGTTATTCTTCAATAACTTCACTCCAATAAAACCCGACTCAAACTTATGTGATTTGTTAAGCAGAAGCTTTGGCATTTCTTTATGTTCGGGATATATCAGCCCAAGTTCAGCCATCACCTGGCATCCATTGCAGACTCCAAGCGAAAGAGTATCTTTTCTTTTATAATATCCAGAGAGTGCCTTTTGTGCTTTTTCATTATATCTGAAAGCCCCTGCCCATCCTTTAGCTGATCCCAGAACATCGGAGTTAGAAAATCCTCCGACAAAAACAATCATATTAATTTTATCAAGAGTCTCTCTTCCCGATATCAGATCAGTCATATGGACATCCTTTACATCAAACCCTGCCAGATGGAGGGCATATGCCATCTCTCTGTCTCCATTAACACCTTTTTCCCTGATAATGGCTGCAGTCACGTCACTTCTTTTTTTGCGGTCAGGAGTAATACCCAGTGATTTGAAAGTACCTTTGAAAGTCCCCATGTCAATATTCAAAGGGTGATTTTTATAATTTTCAAATCTTGCTTTTGCCAGTTCCGGTCCACACTGACGGCGATCGAGAAGGAATGAAGAATGAAACCATTTATCCCTAAGGTAGTTAATGTCAAGGCTGTTAGTTTCTTCATTATTTGTAATAAGAAGGAACCTCTCGTTGATCGGATGACCTATCGAGTAATATGATATTCCGTTCTCAAGAAGAAAATCAGCAACTTCATCTTCATCCTTTACCTGAATAACTATTCCCGGATTCTGACTGAACAGCAACCTTATTGTATCTGATTCATCTATTGCTGTAAGGTTGACTGACAAACCGCCTTCAGTATTTGAGAAGCACATTTCAAGAAGAGTGGTAATAATTCCACCTGCTGAAATGTCATGCCCGGCAAGTATCTTTCCTTTATTTATCAGTTCCTGAACTGTATTAAAGACCGCTGCAAAATACTCTGCATCCGTTACTGTAGGGGCTCGAGTTCCGAGACGGTTTACAACCTGGGCAAAACTACTTCCACCAAGTTTTAATGAGTCGCGGCTCATATCAATATATAGCAAACTTGTATATGGGTCGTTAATAATTACGGGTTCGATAATTTTTCTGATATCACTTACTTCACCCGCAGCAGAAATAATTACCGTACCAGGTGCGTAAACCACCTGGTCACCATATTTCTGAGTCATAGAGAGGCTGTCCTTGCCTGTAGGTATATTAATTCCAAGTTGAATGGCAAAATCGCTTGCAGCTTTTACTGCCTCGTATAATCTTGCATCCTCTCCCGGATTTTTGCTAGGCCACATCCAGTTAGCTGATAATGAAACACTTTCCAGGCTATTTGCCAGGGGAGCCCATATGATGTTCGTAAGTGCTTCTGCAATGGATAATATTGAACCGGCTGCAGGATCAATCAGTCCTGCTGCCGGCGCATGTCCAAGAGATGTAGCCATGCCCGCTTTACCTCTGTAATCGAGAGCAATAGCACCAAGGTCATTCAGAGGAAGCTGCAGTGGTCCGGCACATTGCTGCTTTGCAAGACGACCCGTAACAGACCTGTCTACCTTATTTGTAAGCCAGTCTTTACAGGCTACTTCTTCAAGCTGCAGAACAAGCTCAATAAATTTCTCTAATTCTTCGCTCTCATATGATATTTCATGATAATCCGATTTAACCGAAATGTCCCTCATTATCGTTTTAGGAGG
Organism: Bacteroidales bacterium; assembly: GCA_023251395.1. Classification (GTDB taxonomy): domain Bacteria; phylum Bacteroidota; class Bacteroidia; order Bacteroidales; family VadinHA17; genus LD21. The sequence goes on along the minus strand of JAHEYW010000212.1, from coordinate 3,711 downwards.
ATTCCCAAAAAGGGAATCAAGCAGAATGTCAATTGGTTTATCGCCTGTAACGGAGTTTTCAAATGTCAGTTTATCATCACCGGTAGCTTCCCCAACTACATAAATTGGGGCCCGTTCTCTTTCGGCTATCTTTCTAAGTGTTTCAATGTCAGCCATCTTCATTACCAGACCCATTCTTTCCTGTGATTCATTTCCGATGATCTCTTTTGCCGAAAGGGTTGGATCTCCGACAGGAAGCTTGCTGATATCTATTTTTCCACCAGTTTCCTCAATAAGTTCTGAAAGACAGTTAAGATGCCCACCGGCGCCATGGTCATGAATTGATACAACAGGATTGTTATCAGATTCACTTAAAGCCCTGATTACATTGTAGACCCGTTTCTGCATCTCTGGATTTGCCCTCTGAACTGCATTCAGCTCAACGGAGCTCTCATAATGACCTGTATCTACTGATGAAACTGCACCCCCACCCATACCAATACGGTAATTGTCCCCTCCAAGAAGAACTATCAAATCACCTTTTTCAGGAATATCCTTTGCACTATCTTTCTTTTTGCCGGTTCCTATACCGCCAGCAAGCATTATTACTTTGTCATACCCATATTTCTTCAGGTTCTCAAAATGCTCGAAAGTCAGAACTGAACCGCAGATGAGTGGCTGCCCGAATTTATTTCCAAAATCACTTGCCCCATTGGAGGCTTTTATAAGAATATCTTCCGGGGTTTGGTAAAGCCATGGTCTTTCTTCGGTTGCTTTTTCCCAGGGACGAGAGCCGTCAGGCCTTGGATAAGATGTCATATAAACAGCAGTCCCTGCAATCGGAAATGCGCCTTTCCCTCCGGCAATACGGTCTCTGATTTCGCCTCCTGTACCAGTCGATGCTCCGTTGAATGGCTCAACTGTGGTTGGGAAGTTATGTGTTTCAGCTTTGATGGAAAGTACTGATTCAAAATCTTTTGTTACAAAAAAGTCTGGCTTGTCCTGAGTCAATGGAGCAAATTGTTCCACAACAGGTCCCTGGAGGAACGCACAGTTATCCTTATATGCCGATACAACCTTATTTCTGTTAAGATGAGTTGTATTCTTGATCAGCTGAAAAAGTGTCGATTCCTTTTCTTCACCATCAATTATAAATATCCCATTGAATATTTTATGTCTGCAGTGTTCTGAATTTACCTGCGAAAATCCAAATACTTCACTATCTGTCAGCTTCCTTCCTATTGTTTTTGATAACCCGTTGAGATAGTTTATTTCATCACTGCTAAGAGCCAGTCCCTCTTTGATATTATACTCCTTAATATCATCAACAAATATTACAGGTTCCGGTGTTCTGTTTATTTTAAAGATATCCTGACCGAGTGACTGATAAACTTTCTGAAGCATCGGGTCAAAAACGGGCTTCCCGCTTTTTGAAGGGAAAAACTCCTCAATTCTATTTATCCCGTTAATTCCCATGTTCTGGATGATCTCCACAGCATTGGTACTCCAGGGTGTTATCATTTCCTTTCTTGGTCCAACGAAAACTCCTTTAACGGACAGTTCACTCAGATATGTTGCTTCACCGAAAAGCCAAATGAGTTTTTCAATATCTTTTTCAGATAATTTTTCCCTGCTTTCTGCAGCAATAATGTTTTTCGTTGAACTTTCAAAAAAGAGGATCATGATTGTAAGATGAAGATAATTAGATCTTTATGTTTTTCAAATCAATCTCATGTTGAGCAGGTAAATATAATTCAAGTTTCAGGAATATCCTATTTAACTATAACAGTGTATATTTTCAGAATGGAAGAAAGTTACACAGAGGACCACAGAGAAGACACAGAGATTCACAGAGACTTCAGACCAAACCACTTCTGGTAAGGAAGGCATCAATTGTTGGTTCTTTGCCTCTGAATTTTACATAAAGGTTCATAGGCTTGTCAGTTCCCCCTTTTTCAAGGATATTACTTCTGAATGCGTCTGCGGTCTCCTTGTTAAAAAGTCCGGTTTCCATGAAATGATAGAATGCATCTGCGTCAAGTACCTCGGCCCATTTATACCCATAATAACCTGCAGCATAACCACCTCCAAAAAGATGCCCGAATGAGCAGCTGATATTTGTATCTTTCACTTCCGGGAAAAGGTTAAGCTTCCCCATTACTTCAGTTTCAAAATCCGGAAGTTGTTCGTTGAACGATTTTGTAATGGTATGCCATGCCATGTCAAGAAAACCGAATCCCAGCTGCCGGTCACAGGCATACCCTTCATTGAATGTGGCTGCTTCTTTGATTTTTTCTATTATTTCATATGGTATCTTTTCTCCTGTCTCATAGTGAACTGCCCATGTATCAAGCCACTCCTTCTCGTATGCCCAGTTTTCCATGAATTGTGAAGGAAGTTCTACGAAATCCCTTGAGACATTAGTACCGGAAAGGCTTTCATATGTGCATTTTGAAAGCATTCCATGAAGCGCGTGACCAAACTCGTGAAGGAATGTTGTAAGTTCACTGAAGGTCAGGAGTGAGGGTCTGGTTACTCCTGTTCTGCTGAAGTTTGTGACAACTGAAATGAAGGGTCTTATATCTTTTCCGTTTATGCATCTCTGGTCCCTGAAGCTGGTCATCCAGGCACCTCCGTTTTTTCCAGACCTGGGGTGATAGTCAAGGTATAAAATGGCTATCAAATTGTCTGAAATATCAGTCACTTCAAATGTTTTAACTTCAGGATGATAAACCGGGATCTCCCTGTTCTCTTTGAATGTCAGCCCATAAAGCTTACCGGCAAGATCAAATATGGCACTTTCAACTTTTTCTAGTCTGAAAAATGGCTTCAAGATCTCATCATCAATATTATATAATGATTTCTTTAGTTTCTCAGAATAGAAAGCCCAGTCCCATCTTTCAAAGTTACCTGTGAGACCTTTACTCTTTGCATATTCTCCAACTCTATTAAAGTCTCTTATTGCAGAAGGATGTGAGGCTTTAAATACTTTTTCCAGAAAATCCATTACCTTTTCTGGACTATCGGCCATCCTGTCACCGAGTATCATTTCTGCAAAATTGCTGAAGCCCAGAAGATTTGAAATCTCCAGCCTGAGATTAACGATTTCCGATACCAATTGCCTGTTATCATGTTCATCCTCATGGAAGGCTCTGGAGCTGTAGGCTTTCAACATCTTTTTCCTGAGAGATCTTACCTCTGAATATTGCATGAAGGGAACAAAGCTTGGATAATGAAGTGTAAAGACCCACCCTGTCTTTTCTCTGTTCTTTGCTTCCATGGCGGCCATTTCAATGATACCCTCAGGAAGACCCTGGAGATCATTTGCGTCTGTCAGGTGAAGTTCAAAAGCATTCGTCTCATTGAGTACGTTTTCCTCAAACTTCAGAGAAAGCATCGATAGCTTTTCCGATATCTCTCTGAACCTTTTTCTCTTCTCTTCATCAAGAGCAGCACCTCCCAGTATAAAACCACGGTATCTTCTTTCGAGAAGCATTTTTTGTTCGATATCCAGTCTTTCAGAATCTTTACTTTCTGATATGATTCTTATCCGTTCGAAAAGTTTGCGGTTCAAAGTGATATCATTTGAAAACCTGGTGAGAGCAGGGGATACATCCTGAGCTATCTGCTGGATTTCTTTTGAGGTTTCTGCGCTGTTCAGATTATAAAGTATTGAATTTACTTTACCCAATATCTCTGCGGTTCTGTCAAGTGCAGCAACAGTATTTTCAA
>JAHEYW010000211.1 GCA_023251395.1 Bacteroidales bacterium | reverse complement strand
GATGGTTTTTAAGATGTTCCATAAGTCTTATCTGTGCTTCCTGTTCAACAGGCTGGTGAGTTGGTCCATCTTCTCCAACACGGAAAGCATCATGAGTCCAGATATATTTTACCGGGAGTCCCATAAGGCAGGCTAGTCTTACAGCAGGTTTCATATAATCAGAGAATACAAAGAAAGTGCCACATGCAGGAATTACACCGCCATGCAGAGCCATCCCATTTATTATTGAAGCCATTGTAAGTTCTGATACTCCTGCATGAAGGAAGGAGCCGGAGAAGTCACCTTTTTTAAAGGGATGAGTCTTTTTTAAGAACCCGTCGGTTTTATCCGAGTTAGCCAGGTCGGCAGATGCAACGATCATGTTTTCGACTTTTGTTGCCAGCACTTCCAGAACTGCAGCAGATGCAGCTCTTGTCGCAGAGCCTTCTTTCTGTTTAATGCCTTTGAAATCAACATCGGGAAGAATTCCTGAATAAAAGTAATGAAGTTTTTTATCGAGTTCAGGATTCTTCTTTTCCCATTCAAGCTTGTTTGCTCTCCAGTATGCAGCTTTTTCTCTCTTATTCTGCAGTACTTTGCTATATAGTTCTTTAACCTCTTCAAAAACGACAAACGGGTCAGAGGGGTTACCACTCAGATTGACCAAAGATTTCTCAAATGAACCACCAGCTTCCCCAACAGGCATTCCATGTGTGGAAACCTTTCTCTCAAAGCTATTGCCTTCTGCATCAAGTAAACCTTTCCCCATTATCGTTTTCCCGATAATTATGGTAGGTTTTTCTTTTTCCTCAACTGCTTTATTCAATGCTTCCCTGATCTGATCATGATCATTACCATTGATTGTCATTACATTCCATCCCCATGATTTATATTTCATGGCTGTATCCTCGCATGTCACTGCCTTTGTTTCAGTTGAAAGCTGGATATCATTTGAATCATAAAATAATATCAGGTTATTCAGACCCAGGTTACCTGCTATACGCCCTGCACCTTGAGATATTTCTTCCTGAACACCACCATCAGAAATGAATGCAAAAGTTTTGTGTGAAAACAGTTTTCCGAATCTTGATTCAAGAAACCTCTCTGTAATTGCAGCTCCGACAGCCATAGTATGACCCTGTCCAAGAGGCCCTGATGTATTTTCAATCATATGTACCAGATCAAGCTCCGGATGCCCTGGCGTCAAGCTTCCCCACTGACGGAAATTTTTCAGATCATCAACCTTAAAATGACCAGTTAATGTAAGTATTGAATAGAGCATTGGAGACATATGTCCGGGATCAAGAAAGAAACGGTCGCGGTTGATCCAGCTGGAATTGTCAGGATCAAAACTAAGATACTCTGAGAATAAAATATGAATAAAATCTGCACCGCCCATTGCACCACCGGGATGGCCCGATTTTGCTTTTTCAACCATCGACATCGCCAGAATACGTATGTTATTCGCTGCTTTTAGGTTTGTATCAATTTCCATTATTACAATTTATTATGATTTCGACAACAAAAATATAATTAATCAGCGAAAAACAAAGAGTGAAAGAGAATGGACTATTCAGGATTTTGAATTAACAGACCGGGATGGTGATTTTAGATTGCCTATTTAGCTCCCTACCAAGTATAAAGGGCTATTTTAGAAGGAGTACGACCTGTAAATGAAGATAACTTAAGCACTTATAAACCGAAATATTTTAAATAAACTAGGTAGATTACCATCTTTTTGTATTTTTAGGGTGAAATGTCTAATCTGCGCTGTTTATGGAGGAAAAACTGAATGCTTTGATTGTTGATGATGAACTGGGAGCAAGGAAGTTGCTAAATAAGCTTCTTGAAGAAACAATGTATTTTAAGGAAATTGTTTTAGCTGAGTCTGTTTCCGTTGCAACAGGAATCCTTTCCGATTTTGAACCGGACCTGATTTTTCTGGATATAAAGATGCCAGGCAAGGATGGATTTGCGATTGCAAGTGAACTCATAGAGAACAGATCAAAGGCCGGGATAATTTTTGTTACTGCTTATGAGCAATATGCACTTCAGGCTATTAAACATGCTGCCTTTGATTATCTTTTGAAACCTGTAAACCGAAAAGAACTAAAACAATGTATAAACAGGTTTATTGAAAGCAGGAAGGATAAAATCAATAAACTTCCGTTAAAAATTTCTGATATACAGGAGAAGAAAACAAGGATCAAGGTAAATACAAGGACAGGTACTTTATTTATCAATCCTTCACAGATTCTTTATTGCAAAGCTGATGGGAACTATACAATAATCTGTATGGGAGTCAAAAAGCAGTTGTGTTCCATGAACCTGGGAAAAGTCGCGGAGCAGTTACCTGAAAACGGTTTTATAAGGGTTGGCAGATCGTATATTGTAAACTACGAACATATTACTGTTCTTGACAGGAAAGAATGCAAAGTTACTCTTGAAAAAGATGGAGAATCAGCCACTATAAGGGTTCCAAAACAGCATCTGAAAGAACTGGATTGATTTCCAAAAATGAACCATCCAAATATTTTCAGGACAATAGTTACTTCGACATGGTTTTTGGCCATAATACCTGCTATTTTGTTTACAGTATTTCTTCATCCTGATAATAGCAGATACAATTTGAACATCGAACATACGAAAAAGAATTTTGGTCAGTTCGAGTATCCCGATCTTAATGGTGATTCAATTTCAGAGATTGTTTATACAGGCAAGGGGCTCCCATACTATTTCCTTTCAATCTTTGATCTGAACATGCATGTTTATGATCAATGGAATTTTTATGATAGTCTTAGCGCTGACATTTCACACTTCTTTATCGGAAATTACGACCATGATAAATTTAAGGAGATCTACATCTTTACTTTTAAGCAGGATTCATTGTTTCTTAATGTAAATGAGATTCTGGATCCTAACGGATTGAAGATCAACAGGGAGTTTATAATTAGAATTGGGTTTATCGGGGGGAAAGCTGCAACCTGGTTACGACCAGCAGGGTTCTTCGATACAGATGGTGATGGAAAAGATGAACTCTATTTTATTATTTCGCCACATTATCGGTCTGCTCCCCGAGGAATAGTCTGGGTTAACCTGGATACTAAAAAGAAGGAGGACGGACCACAAGTTGCTAACATGATCCTTTTCCCGGAGATGAAAGATGTGGATGGAGATAACAGACCGGAAATCTTTGGTACGATGAGCGCCTCGGGTAATTACCGTGCAAATGTGCCATATTCTGACAGCAGCACATGGCTGATGGTTTATGATGACAAGTTGAGGTTTAAGTTCCCACCGGTTGAATTTCGTGGATTTGGGAATGGCTTGTTTGTAAGCTCATTTAAAAATGATAAAGAAAATGGCTATGTTGTTGTTCATCAGGTTGGAGGAGCAGATACGACCGTTATTGAAGAAAGAGTTATGATTTATGATACTGCCGGAAAGCTATTGAGATATCGGTTATTAAGCGACCTTGGACTCTCTAAAATAGGTAATACACTTACCATCGAAAATAAAAAAGAGGCCAGGATTTATCTTTTCGGGAATAATTTTGTCGTGTTGAACACAAATCTTGATCTTATCAGATCTATACCTGATCCTTTTCTTTCAATCCCTGTATCTTTCAGATATGATATAAACAATGATGGTGAAGATGAACTAATACTTTATTCATTTGATGATAAAAAGATCATAGTTTACAGTGTTGAATTAAAAAAACTAGCTGAAAAGTATCTTGAAACACCCGAAAATGAGTGGAGATTCTCTGACTTTTATTCAAAAGCTCATGTAAGAAGAGTATTTATGAATTCAGGGTCTATGGGTTATTTTTTTAATCTTAAGGAGAATAAATACTTTTTTCTGGGGTATTCATATTACCCGGGAATTTATCTGCTCTTTTTTATATTCATTTTCCTGATAAAAAGAATTACCACAATACAGATCGAACAGAGGGAAAGTCTGAAAAGAAAACTGGTAACTCTTCAGCTCCAGAGCATAAAAGGCCAGCTCGATCCTCATTTCACTTTTAATACTTTAAATTCAATCTCCTCTCTTATTTATCTTGAAGACCGTCAGAAAGCATACGATTATATGAATAAATTCACGCAATTGCTGCGAACAATGCTTAACGATGCAGAGAGAGTATACCGTAGCCTTTCCGAAGAGCTGCAGTTTGTGAATACATATCTTGAGCTGGAAAAACTGAGATTTGGAGACAAATTTAATTATGTTATTGAAACTGGTCCTGGAGTTACAAATAAGGAGCAGGTTCCAAAACTGGTTTTGCAGACATTTGCAGAAAATTCAATCAAACATGGTATTCTACCGCGTGAAGGAGGTGGATTACTAAAAATAATCATTGAAAGAAAAGATGATTACCTGAAGATTGTCATTGAAGATAATGGAGTTGGAATGGCTGCAACTTCAGGTAAATCAACAGGCACAGGTAAAGGGCTGAAACTTGCGGGCGAATTCTATGATACTCTGAACCAGATAAACAAGAAGCCAATAGATTATGCTATCGTGAACCTGGTTGATTCAAATGGTCATTCAACCGGAACCAGGGTGGAAGTGTACGTACCTCTTGATGCCGGAATTTCCAGTACTTAAAGGTATTTTCTGTCCTCTTCAGGAACTTCAAAGTACTTGCCGTACAGCTTTGCATCAGGGCCTTTTGCAGTTTCTACCCTAGTGCCCCTGATCTTATAGGTACATTTCTGCCCGGCAATGCCGGAAAAATAAATATTAAACTCCTTCTTATCCTCATCTATCATTATTATCCTGACAAGATGGGGATACTTGGTACTGTTCAACTGCGAATGACAGATTGGGCACGTATAAATATATTCCTCTCCTTCTTTTATTGTAAATGGAGGATGCGTTGTGGTAGTATAATTTCCAATCTCAGGATTCAAAAAAATCAATCCTCTCTCAGTACTGTTAACTTTTGTTGCAGCCATCACAATAGATGTCTTCACATTCAGATGACCTCTGCAAATTTTACATAAATACTCAGTAGCCATGACTAACCTCCTGTTTATTTATCAAATTAATTATTTTGTCTGAAACTTCCTTAACAATATACGATAAATTTTCGCCAAAATCAATTTTTTCAGGTTGAATTCCCAGGATATATACCGGCATTTCGAAAAAATCCTTGAGTTTCTTTAATGAGATATTATGTGTGTTGAAAGTCATATCCCTGATTTTGTCTGCCTGTAAAAACTTACAGGTACCTGCTGGTGAATCAATATCAATACAATCAATAAGTATCAGAATATCAGGTTTAAGCTTGTTTATTTTCCCAATATAGTTTTCGATACTTACCTCTGCACACAGCGATTGGATTCTTGATGAATTCCGTATTTTCCTGCAAATATAAACTCCTGCCCCGTCATCACTTTTAAGCACATTTCCTATTCCGGCAAAAAGAATCTTAAGTCGTTTATCCGATAATATTTTTTCAAGTTCAGGTAACATTTTTAAATAAATACTTTACCAGGATCAACCTGAGACAGTTTGGACAAATTACATTGAACATATCCCTCCTTTTAAGCTTGTCAGTTATTTCCGTTCGAATATCCTGACCAGAAGCCAGTAACAATTTCTGGTTGAGCACATTGATATTGAGAATAGATGCAAACGCTGATGGTCCCAGTTTCCTGTGCATGAAAACCAGATGTTCCTTTGTAGTAATAACCGCGCTGCAATTATCGCAAATAAGAAGTTCTTTCTCCTGACGTTCAATATTTTTTAATCTGTCAAATACAGCCAGATCATATATCTTGTCCGATAAGCTGACTCCCTTCTGAGTGATACAATGATCCTGACATTGACCACAGAAAATACATTTATTA
>JAHEYW010000210.1 GCA_023251395.1 Bacteroidales bacterium | reverse complement strand
CGATATTAAAGCCCCGTCAAATGTATCCCGGAGTTTCGCCGGAACCTTGTAACCACCTGTTAATTTAATTGAAAGTAATGTAGTTACAGTAAAAGCAGCAACTGCAGTTATCTTAAAAGCAAGGTGGTAATAATTTTCACCTCCGAATTTAATCATCTCCCAAAGCCAGATGAATGTACCAATACTTCCACATAAAAGGAATGTGTCCAATAATGGAAGGGCAATACGTTTAGAAATATTTTTCCCGATGGCAATAAGACCTCTCAGGTAAATCGCAATGTTAATAAGTAGCAGGAAAACGAAATGCTTTTTCTCTGAAAAGTGCTTCTTTGCAAATATCAGCATGGCTTTATAGAATATTATTGTATAGTTAAAGTCACTCTTCCTGGTGCTTTCACCTTTATAGTGAATAATCTTTACTTCAGGGAAGTAGTAATTCTTAAAACCGGCCTTTAATATCCTGTAACTCAAGTCAATGTCTTCACCGTACATAAAAAATGTTTCGTCCAGAAGTCCGGTTTTGTCAATTACTTTCTTTCTTAAAAACATAAATGCGCCGGAAATAATTTCTACTTCAGTAGTTATTGAACTGTCGAGATGACCAAGATAATATTTATTTATCCTGGGTGATTTAGGAAAGACAGCGTAAAGACCTGACAATCTGAAAAGTGCGGCAGCAGGAGTTGGCATACCCCTCTTTGATTCAGGAAGAAGTTTCCCGTTTCCATTTATCATTCTCACTCCAAGAGCCCCTGCATCCTGATGCTCTCTCATAAACATGAGACATTTTATGAATGTGTTTTCTTCAACGAATGTATCCGGATTCAGGAGAAGGATATAGTCACCCTTTGATAACCTTATTGCCTGATTATTTGCTGTTGAATACCCGACATTTTTATTATTTCTGATCAACCTGACCTCAGGAAACTGGTTAATTACCATAGAGCAGGATCCATCAGCAGAGTTATTGTCAACAACTATGACTTCACAATCAATATTAACACTTGCCTGTCTTACTGAATTGAGACATTGTTCCAGGAAAAACCTGACATTGTAATTGACTATTATTACTGAAAGATCCATCGGGCTACCTGACATTATTCATTTCATCACTGATTACTTTGGCAAGTCTTTCAACACCATTTTCTATTTCTTCCCGCGATGAAAATGAAAAGTTGATGCGCATGGTGTTGTGTCCCTGGTTATTGCAGAAGAATGATGAGCCTTCAACAAAAGCAACGTTATTTTCAATTGCTTTTGTCAGCAAAGATGATGCATTAATTTTCTCCGGAAGTGTGACAAAGAGGAAAAGCCCCCCCTCAGGTTTGGTCCATTTTACATCCTTTGGCATGAATCTTTCAAAACATTCAAGCATAAGGTTCCTTCTTTCTCTATAGAGAGCAATAGTTTTGGGAAGGTTTATTTCAAGCAGTCCTTTTTCAAGATATCTTGCAAGGACTCTTTGTACAAACGCAGAAGTGCACAGATCGGCAGTCTGTTTTGCAAGAACAATTTTCTCGAGAATTATTGGCTGGGCAAGCACCCATCCAACCCTGAACCCCGGCGCAAATATTTTGGAAAATGTACACAGGGTTATTACCCTTCCGGAATTGTCGAGTCCGAAGGTAAGTTGTTGCTGTTCACCCTCAAACCTTATTTCCCGGTAGGGGCTGTCTTCCACAATCAGGAGGTCATATTTTCTTGCTATTTCAATAATTTTTATCCTTCGTGATTCAGTTAGTGTAATTCCTGCAGGATTCTGAAAATCAGGAATAATATAGATCAGTTTTAGCTTTCTTCCAAGGTCTTTTAGGTTTACAACAACCTTCTCAAGTTCTTCGGGAATCATGCCATTGTCATCCAGAGGGATTCCTTTTAGTTTTGCTCCATATGATAGAAAAGCATTAATTCCACCAAGGTAAGATGGAAGCCCGCAAAGCACATAATCACCATGATCAATAAAGATCCTGGCTATAAGGTCAAGAGCTTGCTGCGATCCGGTAGTTATAACAATATTTTCAATTCCAACATTTATTCCCTGTCTTTTATGCCTTTCAGCTATCATTTTTCTGAGAAGCGGATCACCTTCGGTCGTCCCATATTGAAGAGCGATATGGCTTTCTTTTTCAAGCACTTCCACCGCAATTTTCTTTAGATCCTCTACTGGAAATGTCTCAGATGCGGGAAGACCTCCGGCAAATGAGATCATGCCAGGTCTCTGGAGTAGCTTTAGTATCTCCCTGATAGCGGATCTTTTCATCCCTTTCGCTGACTGGGAAAGGAAATGAGTTATCGAATTAATCATAACAATATCTTAATAGGACTAAAAGAACGGGATATTTCACAAGTTCGCAATAATAGATTAATTCTCCAAGGATTAGAGGCAGATAACTGGTTAGAGTGAATGTATTATACCGGAGATGTAAATGGTGTTCTGTTGATTATTGATCTGCCAAGTGTTATTTCATCAGTGTATTCAAGCTCATCACCAATAGCAACCCCTCTGGCAAGAGTAGAAAGACGAACATCATATTTACTCAGACGCTTATATAGATAATAGTTGGTTGTATCTCCTTCCATAGTTGTACTAAGTGCAAAAATTACCTCTCTCACGACTCCGTTTCTGACCTTATCTTCTAAAGAATCTATTTTTAGATCGGAAGGACCAACTCCGTCAATAGGTGAGATGATGCCACCAAGAACATGATATAAACCTTTAAACTGCCTTGTGTTTTCAATTGCCATTACGTCCTGAATATTTTCTACAACACAAATCATTGACATGTCCCTGTTTTTATCACTGCAGATGTTACATATCTCAGTATCTGAAATATTGTGGCAGATTTTGCAATAGTGAATTTCTTCATGAAGCTTGATCAGGCTTTCCCCGAATTTCCTGACCTCAGCAGAATCCCTTTTCAGTAAGCTCATAACAAGCCTGAATGCAGTTTTTCTCCCTATCCCTGGCAAAGATGCAAACTCACTGACTGCATTCTCAAGTAGTTTTGACGGATACCCTGTAAAGCTCATCTGAAAAATCTTTCTGCTAAATTAATTTATTTATTTCCTCCAGTTAAATATGATGTCGAATTTTTTGTCTTGTATCTTTTTCTTATCCTTGCATTAAAATCCCGCTTTTATGACACCAATACTTATTCTTGGTATTTTTCTGGTATACACACTGGTACTCTTCATAATTACCTATTTTACGTCGCGAAAGGCCACCAGTCACTCATTCTTTCTTGGCAATAAGGTTTCACCATGGTTTGTAGTTGCTTACGGAATGATCGGAGCTTCTCTTTCAGGAGTGACTTTCATGTCGGTTCCGGGCTGGGTAAAGGATACTCAGTTCAGTTATATGGTTGTCGTCTTCGGCTATCTTTTCGGGTATTTTGTTATTGCACTTGTTCTGCTTCCTCTATATTATAAGCTGAGATTGACTTCAATTTATTCCTACCTTGAACAACGACTGGGATTCTGGTCGTACAAGACGGGTGCCGGTTTTTTTATTCTTTCCCGGACGGTAGGAGCATCCCTAAGAATGTTTCTGGTAATAAATGTATTACAGGTATTTGTCTTTGATTCATGGCATGTGCCATTCTGGGTGAATGTCATGATATTCATCACCCTGATCATCCTTTATACTCTTAAAGGTGGCATCAGAACAATAATATGGACTGATACTCTTCAGACAACATTTATGCTTCTTGCTGTGATCCTTTCAATAATCTATATAAGCCGTGAACTTGGAAAACCATTTTCGGAACTACTTCCACTTGTCAAAGAGAAGGGGTTATTCAAGATGTTTTTTACAGACTGGCATCACGAGAGATTTTTTCTTAAGCAATTTTTTTCTGGAATGTTCATTACAATAACAATGACCGGACTTGACCAGGAGATGATGCAGAAAAACCTGAGTTGTAAGAATATTAAAGAAGCACAGAAGAATATGTTTACTTTCAGCGGGATTTTGATTTTCGTGAATTTCTTATTTCTTCTTCTTGGTGCTATCCTGATGATCTACGCCCAGAAAATGAATATTACAGTTTCAACGACAGATGCTCTTTTCCCCACAATTGCATTGAATTACCTTGGTCCGGTAGCTGGAATAGTATTTCTTATCGGACTTATCTCAGCCGCTTTCCCTAGTGCAGACGGGGCTCTCACATCACTTACAACATCTTTCAGTATCGATTTTATGGGACTTGACAAGAAGCCTGGAATATCAGAAAAGATCAGGACCAGAATGAGATATATAGTTCATATTTCTATTGCTATAATATTTTTTGTCTGTATCCTCATTTTCAGAAAAGTGAATAACAATGCTGTGATTGACAACCTTTTTACCATAGCAGGATATACTTACGGTCCACTTCTCGGAATGTTCACATTCGGATTATTTACTAAAAGAATTGCATTTGACAGGGCTACTCCTTTCATTGGGGTTTTATCTCCGGTATTATGCTATTTCCTGAGCAGATATTCAGTTGAATTGTTCAACGGGTATAAGTTTGGATTCGAGCTGCTGCTTTTAAACGGTTTCCTGACGTTTGTGAGCCTCTGGGCTTTCAGCTCTAAAAAACCTGTCAGTAAGGAATAATATCTATTTTTTAACTGTTTCCTGATCCTCCTCCGGGACTTTTTCAATCTCAGGTTTTACATATAAAGTTTTGTACGGAATGCTAAATGAAATATAGTAGTTTATTCCCGGACTAAATATCCTGGTACCGTTTCCAAATCCAGGTATATTAACGGGTTTGAGATCCTTGCTACTGCCGCTGTAGATCATAAACCTGAGCTTTACATAAAAGCCGATACTGATATTTTTCATTACCTGGGTTCTTATTCCGGGATCAACTTCAAAGAAATGAGCCAAATGACTGGTTGTTGAAATAGAGCTGGTTGCAGTTCCCCAGTAATTTTCATGTGAAAAAGAAGGTACCTGGGTATTATATAAACTCATTCCATATCTGAGCCCGACTCCTGCATAGTATTTACCTTCGGACTGAAATGGTTTGATGATATTAAAATCTGCGCCAAGCCTTAAGAACAAACCATCGGAACTGAATTTATAATTATTCTGGGAAAAAGTGAAATTCTGATATCCGGTTTCAATAACATAAGATTTTTTCAGATCAGGGTCAAAGGAAATATACCCTTCAATAGTCATGTTTTCAGGATAATAATAATTGTAGATGGGTCCGTATATATCAACTCCGCCTCTTATACTCAAAGGTGCTTTTATGCTGTCCTGGCCGAATAACGGGGAGGCAAACACAATTAATAACAGGCTAATAGAAAATCCTGATATTCTCATCATTGAAAGTGGTAATTTTCTTATTTCGGATATTAATAGTGTCGATGATGCTACCTCGCCAGATGCAGGAATCAAGGTTAAAAAAGAATGTATATCCGCATTCTTTGGATATAAGATAAGGGAAACTCGAATATGTGAAAATGAGTGTATCAGTTATATTATTGATTTTCATAATAAAACCGCATGTACCTGAAGATGCATCGAGCGGAAGTTTGATTGAGGAGAGCTTGGTTGCTTTAGTGTAAAGTTTGTTGCTATTCATGCCAAAGCCATAGACTGTTATACTGTCGGGAGTATAAGTTATTCCTGTTCCTGACCTGTAAAAACCAGCATTGAGGTATGCTGTTGTTTCTTCGAGACATGTTGTGGAGATACAAGAATTGAACAACCTTGTAATAAATGCGAGCAGGATTAACCAAAGGAGTCCGGAAAACTTGTTTTTCATTTTGGATTTTAAAGCCCAAAATTACAAAAAACGAGCTTAAAAACTTAATGACGGAGGTTTTTCGCTAAAACTTGGGAAGGTTTTTCAAAATACCGTTTATGCCGCTCT
>JAHEYW010000029.1 GCA_023251395.1 Bacteroidales bacterium | reverse complement strand
CCTTTCCGGAAACTATAATTGCAACAGGGCCTACTTCATATGATTTATGATGGAATTCAACAAGATTATTATTTCGGACATTATTAAAATCATTCTCCATTACCTGCCTGCCATAAGGATGGTCAGTACCAAAAATTGACTCATAGAACTTGTCTGAGGCCAGGTTCTGGACTCTCTTCCTGTTCATGAGGAAAGTCTGGAGCCTCTTTTCCTGCAATTGTTCAAGCTCCTTTTCAGGAAATAAAGGTCTGAAAACAATTTCCTGGCATAATTCCCCTATATTCCGCAGATGCTTGTTGAGCAAAAACACAGAAATACCCGAGATATCTTTCTGGGTAAAAGGATTTACAAAAGCTCCATAAAAGTCGAATGCACTGTTAATTTCGTTAGCATTATAATTTTCCGACCCCTCGAGGAGCATCATGTTTGTTGTGGACGCAACAAGCGGTAATGTTTCTCTTATCTGTCCACCGTCAAATAACAGATCGATCCTTAAAATATCTTCGTCGCCTGAATTAAGTATATATAGTGGTATCCCATTATTCAGAGTTTCACGCGAAGCTTCAGGAATATCCTTAAGCTTTACCTGTCTTATAGGAGGCTGTATTTTTCTTTGAAGCTTCATTTACTATACTCTTTAGCCTTGTAATACAGAGTACTGCAATTTGAATCTGAAAGATAGCGCCTGGCTGATTCCAGTACCATTGAGGGACTGACCCTGTTGAAAAGCTCAATTTCCATATTTATGAGGTCAGGATTTCCCAGAAGTTCGCAGAAACCAAGGTTCATAGCTTTATTCTGAATATTGGAATTTGAAAAAGTTGATGAAGCTTCAAACTTGTTCCTTAGTTTCTGCATCTCAGCCTCTGGTATTATCTCGTGCTTCAGATTGGAAATTATTTCATTTATTGACTTTTCAGCCGCATCAAAACTTACCCCATTCATTAACTTTCCATTTATTATAATTAATCCGGGATCAATTTCACCAGTCAGATAGGCGTTGATATCACTGAATAATTCTTTATCCCTTACCAGAGAAGAATGTAATCTCCCTGATTCACCTCCGGCCAGCAGATCAGTCAGAAGATCGAGTGTATAAAAATCCTCGTCCTTCCGGCGGCAGACATGCCATGCTTTATAAATTACATCAGAAGGTACATCCCTTTCAACAAACAGGGTTCTTTCTGATGTTTGTTGTGGTTCTGACGGCAATTCTTTATCATTATGATCCGCCCTCTTAAGCGGGCCGAACCATTTATCAGCAAGTCTAAGGACCTCAGAGCTAGATATATTTCCTGAAATTGTAAGAATGGCTTTATCAGGTGCATAATGCGAATTGAAAAAATCTTTTACATTCTTCAGACTTATCTTTTCGATATGAGAAATATCTTTCCCGATAGTCAACCAGGAATATGGATGGGTCGTATAGGCTATTGGTTTCAGGAGAAGCATTATATCCCCATATGGCATATTAATATATCTCTGCTTATATTCTTCAATGACAACGTTCTTCTGAATTCTGAGTATTTCACTATTGAAATTGAGGCCAAGCATTCTGTCTGATTCAAGCCAGAAGGCAATCTCAAGGTTATCTGCAGGAATTGTGATGTAGTAATTGGTAATATCGCTATTCGTAAAAGCATTATTTTCTGCCCCTGATAATTGTAAGGGGGTATCAAAGTCTGGTATGTTCTTGGAACCCCCAAACATAAGATGTTCAAAGAGATGGGCCATTCCTGTCAAGTCAGGATCTTCATTTCTTGAACCAACATCATATATTATATTCATTGCCACTAATGGTGTGGAATGATCCTCGTTGATCAAAATTCTTAATCCGTTATTCAGAGTATCTCTTGTATATTTTATCATCAGCGAAGGGGCAGATATTAATCTATTTAATCAGGCCTGAAACACCCACAAACATAGACAAAAAACCTTGAAGGATATTTATTGTTTTTATATTTGCACTATTATGTTTAAAAATCGTCACCTTTTTATCAAGACACTGAAGAAAAAGATCGGTGAGATTGAGCAGCAACAACGGATATATATTCTTAGTCTCCTGGTCGGTTTGTTAAGCGCACTGGCTGCTGCGATACTTAAAAATGCAATCCATTATACATATTTATTTATAACAAACCAGGGTACCTTTGGCAGAGGTGCAGCATATTATTTTCTGTTTCCTTTGCTCGGGATGTTTCTTACAATGCTCTTTGTGAAATTCTTTGTAAAGGATAATATTGGTCATGGGATCAGCCGTGTCCTTTATGCCATATCCAAGAAGAAGAGCTTTCTGAAAACGCATAATACCTGGACCTCCCTTGTTGCAAGTACACTAACAATCGCTTTTGGAGGATCGGTGGGTGCGGAAGCACCTATAGTGCTTACGGGATCTTCCATAGGATCGGTTATTGGCAGATTATTCAGACTAAATTACAGGAATGTTACACTTCTTATCGGTTGTGGAGCAGCTGGTGCAGTATCAGGTATTTTTAAAGCTCCTGTGGCCGGAATCGTTTTTACACTTGAGATACTGATGCTTGATCTGACAACTTCTTCAATAATACCATTAATGATTTCGTCAGTAACAGCTGCCACAGTATCTTATTTTTTAATGGGTGATACTGTGTTGTTTACATTTAAATTAAAGGAAGCATTCATTATTTCAAATATTCCATGGTATTTAGTTCTTGGACTGGTTTGCGGATTGGTCTCGGCATATTTTACAAGAATGACTTTGATGCTTGAAACCAGTTTTGATAAAATAAGGAATGACTATATGAAGCTGGCAATCGGCGGGACTATTGTATGTGTCTTAATCCTTATATTTCCGCCATTCTTCGGTGAAGGCTATAATTCAGTAATGTCCTTACTGCAAGGAAATACAGATACTGTGGCAAATGTTGACTGGCTGAAGTCACTGGGAAACAACTACTGGTCCCTCATTTTCTTTTTGGTCTGTCTCATACTTTTGAAGGTCGTTGCAACCAGCTCGACAAATGCTGCCGGCGGAGTTGGCGGGATTTTTGCCCCCACTTTGTTTATCGGAGGTGTGAATGGATTTGTGGTTGCCAGTCTCTTAAACAGATTTCTGAACATTACATTGCCTGATAACAGGTTTGTTCTGGCAGGTATGGCAGGAATGATGGCCGGGGTAATGCATGCCCCTCTTACAGCTATTTTTCTTATAGCAGAGATTACTGGTGGTTATGATCTTCTTATACCACTGATTATTACATCAACAGTTGCATACATAACGATTCGGGGTTTTGAAAGACATTCAATATACCATATTCAGCTGGCAAGGAGAGGAGAGCTTATTACACATGACAAGGATAAGATGGTACTGACATTTATGGACTGGAAGAAGGAAATAGAAACAGATCTTATTAAAGTAAGGTCCTCAGATACACTAAGAGACCTTGTATCAATCATATCAAAATCAAAAAGGAATATTTTCCCTGTCGTTGATGAATACAATGTACTTGAAGGTGTGGTCTCTCTAGATGATGTAAGAGACATAATGTTTAACACAGAATTGTACGATAATACGACGATGAGCGATCTGATGTCCATTCCTCCCTCATATATTGACAAAAAGGAAAGCATCGAAACTGTGATGGAGGCATTCCGGACAACCGGCGCATGGAATCTTCCTGTTCTTGATAACGGATATTATGTTGGATTCATATCAAAGGCAAGAATATACGGCACCTACAGAGAACTGCTGATACAACATACTGCTGAATAAAAATGCTAAGATTAGAATTTCACCGGGAACCGTTGGATTATGAAGGTCAATGCTGGTAGTATTAAAAAGTTATAAAATTTACATCAACAAGGCATCTAAGTTATAATGATTTAAGTGTATATTTAACGTTTTCATAATTACAAACATTTTTTACAAGATATGAAAAAAGATGAACAGATCTTTGATCTGATACAAAAAGAGTATTTGCGACAACTTAACGGAATTGAACTAATTGCTTCTGAGAATTTTGTAAGTCAGCAGGTTCTTGAAGCAATGGGTTCAGTTTTGACAAACAAATATGCTGAGGGTTACCCGGGGTACCGATATTATGGTGGATGTGAGGTTGTTGACCAGTCAGAGCAGATTGCAATTGATCGGCTAAAGCAGCTTTTTGATGCGGAATATGCCAATGTACAACCACATTCTGGAGCACAAGCCAATATGGCAGTCTTCATCACATGCCTGAAGCCAGGGGATACATTTTTGGGGTTAAATCTCGCTCATGGAGGACATCTTTCTCACGGATCTCCGGTCAATTCATCCGGAATATTATACAAACCTGTTGCCTACGGCGTGAAAGAGGATACCGGCATGGTCGATTATGATATGATGGAAGAGGTTGCTCATAAGGAGAGACCTAAGCTGATCATCGGAGGGGCTTCTGCATATTCCAGGGAATGGGATTATGCCCGGATGAGAAAAATTGCTGATTCGATAGGTGCATTATTGATGATAGATATGGCGCATCCTGCTGGATTGATCGCTGCAGGACTCCTAAACAATCCACTGAAATATGCACATATTGTTACTTCTACCACACATAAAACTTTACGCGGACCGCGTGGTGGAATTATTCTGATGGGAAAAGATTTTGAGAATCCCTGGGGTATCACAACTAATAAGGGTGAGATCAGAATGATGTCCTCAATGATTAATTCTGCAGTTTTTCCTGGAATACAGGGTGGCCCTCTTGAACATGTTATTGCTTCAAAAGCAGTTTCTTTTGGTGAGGCCCTGCAGCCGGAATTCAGGGAGTATCAGAAACAGATTAAAAAGAATGCAGAGAAAATGGCTGAAGCTTTTATTAAAAGAAGATATAAAGTAATTTCAGATGGAACAGATAACCATCTTATGCTAATTGATCTTCGTACCAAATTTCCCGAAATACCTGGCAAAAAAGTGGAAAATACCCTTGTGCAGGCACATATCACAGTAAATAAGAATATGGTACCGTACGACAGCAGATCTCCTTTTCTTACGTCCGGATTGAGAGTGGGAACACCGGCAATTACAACAAGAGGCCTGAAGGAAGAACATATGGAGACCATTGTTGAGTTAATTGATGAAGTGATAAAGAATATTGAAAATAACGATGTTATTCGGAAAGTTGGAACTAAGGTTATTGAGTTCATGAAACCATTCCCTCTGTTTGCATATTGATAAAGTATTTTTGCTAATTTTATATTGGATAATTTTAATCAGTAACAAATGGGTAAGCATAAACTGATTTTTATTGTGGATGATGATCCGGTTGTAACAATGATGGTAGTAAAAAGGTTTTCATCTGAAAATTATACCCTTGAAGCATATAATTACGGTGAGGAATGTCTTAAAGCCTTATCAAAGAAACCGGATCTTATAATTCTCGATTACTATTTCATCAAACCCGGTGAAACCGTTATGAACGGGATGGAGGTTTTTGACAAGATAAAGGAGGTGAGTCCAAATGTTCCGATAATAATGCTTTCTGGCCAGGATAGGGGAGAACTTGTTCTGGAGCTTGCCAGAAAAGGGATCGATGATTACGTGATAAAGGACAACAATCTGATTGATAATCTGAATGCTTCTATTTTAGAATTGATGAGCAGGGAAAAATAGGAGGGGATCTATTTCAGCACAAAATTATATGTTATTGTACCTTTCTGTTTGACAGGTGCATCCTGTTTTGGTGTAAATGTTGCTTTCAATGCTGCTTCTTTAGCCGTTCTTAACAGATAGTCATCAAGGGTTGTTGAACCTCTGACACCAGGCACCGCTTCGATTACTTTACCTGAAGGGTCAACGCTAATTTCGACCACAACTCTTCCACCTCCCTGATATTCATATTTTGGCGTTGGAAGATTTTTAGATTGCCTGTCGCCCAGATCATAAGAAATACCGTTGCCGCTATTTCCGGTTCCGCCGCCCTGGCCGTGAACTTTTGAATCTATTGAGCCCGTAGGCACACCCTGATTACCGGTTCCACCGGCTTCACCTTCACTTGTGGAATTCGTACCTGAATTCCGTGAGTTTGCAAGTGCATTTTTCGTTCTGTTGGCAATATCACTAAATCTTTTTTGTTCTGCTTCAATACGTTTTTTTTCTGCATCAGCTGCTGCTTTTTTCTGTCGTTCAGTCTCTAATTCTGCTCTTCTGATCTTATCAGCTTCAATCTTGTCTTTTCGTTTCTTTTCCGCAATTGGGTCGACTTTTTTGACTTCTGGAGCTTCTTTATCAATGTTCTGAGTAGTAAGAGCCTCCCCTTTAGCTTTTGTTTTTGATTCAGCTGGTACAACCGTTTCCGACGACGGCGGGGTAGACGGCAGAGCGGCTGCCTCCACCTGCTGGGAAGCAGGTGGAGAAGGTTCTATAGTGCCCCATCCGGTTTCATCAGTGCCAAAATTAACCATTATGCCCTTCTCGTTCTCAGGTGGCTTTGGAGCAGCAAAGCTTACAAGAATGAGAATTGCAAAAAAAACAGAATGAAGCAGGATAGTTCCTGTTAATCCCTTCAGTCTTTCAGTGTATCCCTTTCCGGTCCTGTTATTTTTTTGTGGCTCCAAGCGGAAATTTTTTAATAAATATTCAGTTCCAGTGAATCTCAGTACAAAGTTATTAAAAAACGAACCAAATGGCTATTGTATTATGCAGGATTTATAACAATGAATAGATTTTTATTAACTCTTTCACAAACAGATAGTACACGATGACTAAACCGACTTGTTTTTATAGTCAGGTCAGGTACCATATCTCTTTTACTTTGTTACTGGCACAGGATTATTCATTCTTTTCTTTTTTCCCTCAGCAGATCTGATGAATAAATCTCTGAATTTGGCAAAGTCCTGTTTGTAAAAGAGCCCGACACCCTGTGTATATTGAATCCCGTTATCGATATAAAAGTTATCGTTTGATCTGTTGAACGCCTTGAACCTAATCTTGTCTGTAATTTTAACCTCAATGTCAATTGCCCCCGTTATAGCACTGTTGTTCTGGGATCCTGACGCATTAATCTGATTATTACCATAGCCGAAATTTCCATTTATTATCACCTGATCATTAAGTATTTGGGTAGAAAGTGCTACCTCAACCTCATTGGAGTTTGGCATAGCTGTTGACCCGGGTCTGTAATTTATGCCAATATCGAAATCATTGCTTATCTGAGAAAGCCAGTTACTCAGCTGGTTAGAAAGCATTTCTGTTGTTGTTACACCTACTGTTGTTGTACCGATATCTGAAGTACTCTGGGTTGTCCTCGTACTTGGGTCGGCATAAAAGCTGTTCATAACCAGGAGAAACAGGAACTGACGACTCATTTCCTCATCAGACTTTATCATGCTTCTGAGATATGCCCTTACCTCTTCGTCAGCAGTTGGCAGGTAGATATCAAAACCAACGACTGGTTTGAAAAGGTTTCCAGTTAGATTTAACTGGCATTCCACTGGAATCCCTTTTTTAAGTTTTGGGTCAAGCAGATCGGGCATGATATCGGATAAGGAAGCTTTAGTCTTATAGACTGCCCTGATATCCACTTCTGCATCTTCCATTTTTCCATTGAATGAGATTTTCCCGCCGCTTTGTACAACAAAACGCTTGTTCAATAAGCTACCGAGGGTAAAAAGGTAATCTCCATCTTCAATTATATAATCCCCATACATTTTAAATTCCCCTTTAGGATTCAGGCTAATGTTAAGGTAACCTGTCCCGGTTCCCTTCATTACATCACCTGCCTTGGAATCAAATATTAACTGAACCTCAGCATCAGGAGTTATTTCCAGATCGAAGTTAATATCCATTGATGTTTTTATAGGAATTACAACAGGTAGTTTATTCTCTCCAGGCAACTTATTGGCTGACTTTTTATCGATAAAATTTATAAATGACTTATCACTTACGGAATTACCGGTCTTTAACGGGATGAAAAATTTTGTATTCTTCCCGGTTTTTGCTGAAATATTAAACGATAAGCCGGTTCCATTGCTTTTAATGGATGTTACTCCGGAAGCGTAGGCGGTACCATAGAAGAGGTCATTATCTTTTGGTCTGGTATTCAACACCATGCAATCATTTTCCCGGATAGTCAGATCAACGGAAAAATCCTTGAAATACTTATGGAATACTGTACCATTGAATATTGCGGTGTTGCCTTTATCGTCAAATGATTTAATGTTGTTAAATTGTATCCCCTTGTCATCAAGTTTTATAGAATCATTAAATGTAAATCTTGTCTGCAGGTAATCTATTTTCATGGAAGCATTTTCGCCCATAACGGAGCCCGTGAGAACCGGCTTATTGAAGTCTCCTGAGAAATGAAGTTTTCCCGAAGCAGTCCCTGTGATACCCGAAGCAAACATCTTTAGCAATGGATTGAGGAAATCAATCGGTAGTTTATTCGCCACAGCGTTCAGATCAGCTTGTTGTATTTTGGGGTCAAAGTATCCCTTTATATCAAACATTTTAAGACCATCCAGGTTATTGCTCAGAGTAAGGTCTGCAACCCGGCTCCTGTTATTCCATATTGATCTGATTTTAATATTACCGAAATGGCTGCCAAGGATCCTGAAATCTTTAACAGTAATATCACTTTCAAACATAAAGTGTTTATAAACATCAGTGATAGCAATATTTCCATTCAGAACACCTCCGATATTTAACCTCACGACGTTTGGATCTGCAGATAACCTTCTTTCATAAAGCCGGTTTATGGGATCAAGTGTGATCCCATTGAATTCCAGGTGCATAGTGTCTGCAGGGTTCATCGATATTGCACCCGCAGCCAGCAGGTAGTTTTCCTTATTTCTTATATAAAGCCTGTCGATTTTAATACTGCTTGAATCGATAAGAATCATTGATGAATCAATTTTTAACAGGTTATCACGCAGGATTATTTCACCCGGGAGGATTCCAATTTTTAA
The DNA here is from genome assembly GCA_023251395.1 of Bacteroidales bacterium. GTDB lineage: Bacteria > Bacteroidota > Bacteroidia > Bacteroidales > VadinHA17 > LD21. Next base: position 11,621 of record JAHEYW010000029.1, on the reverse strand, counting down.
AATAGCATTTTTTTGTCCGGTATCTGCTTTTTCAAACTGACCTTCAGCTATGAAATTACCACTGTTTACAACTTTATCCTTATTGTTCCAGCTGGTGGTAAATCTGAAATTGTCAGGTACTGTACTGAATGTCAATCGAAGGTCTGTGATTTCCGGGAGACCTGTCAACGCGGAAACAGGACTGGAAATTATCAGCTTTGAATTTGTTTCATTTACAGAACCGTCAACTGTAAGATCATTGAAAATATTATTATTTATTGAGAATGATTTTGCCTTTGCGTTGACTGATATGATACTGTCATGGAAAATAGCCCCGTTAATCTGGCTCTTTTCTGATAATATTATTCCGGTCTTGAAAAATCTGTTAAGTTCATCTGTATTTTTGAAACTCACATCGAAAGTGAAATTATTGTCAGCAGCCTTCATCTCTTTGACAGGTTTATTGAATTTTGATGGCATTAGCTGCGACAACTTCAATTTCATTAAATCTTTTATTCCGGAAAAATTGTATTTGCCATAGAGATTCCCGTCAACAAAGTCAGTTCTGATACTGATGGCTGGCGCATCGTCTTTTTGGAATGTCCTGGCAGTGATATTCCTGATCTCCAGAGTATCTCTGAAACGGATCAGAGTAGAATTAGACAGATTTATTTCGCCGTTTAGATTGTCAAATGTATTACCTTTCATGTTGGCTTCCATAACCAGTGATAATGAAGATGATGAGTCTGCCTTATCGATGTTCAGCCTGAAAAGGTTTGCGTGGTAGAGATTCATGTTAAAATCGAATTCAGGGAGCTTTTGTCTGAAGTCAAATGCACCCTGAAGATCCATTTTGATATTTTCGTCCTGAATCTTGATATTTCCATCCCAGGTCTTTTCAGTAATCAAACCATTTAAGCCAATGTTTCTGTATTTATACCTGATAATTTCGATGCTGTCAATTTTCCCGCTCATGTTCAAGGCAAAGTGTTCAAAAGAATTGGCTGATCCATCAATATTTGCCTCCATGCTTATTCCTCCGAACATTTCAGGATTTTCTGTAATGCTTCCCAGATCAATACCTTTAAATTTAATGAGACCCTTTACTTTATATATCCCTGACCCTGATGGCCTTAAAGAAATATCTGTAGAAATAATCCCTTTATTGGTAATGATCTTTCCATAGGTCACGAAATCTGTAATAAATCCGGTGAAATTACCAGTAAACGACACTACTCCAAGCTTGCGCAGAATTTCCGGAAGAAGTATGTATCCCCTTCCAGGGATCCTGATCTGCTCCACATCTTTTGAGATACTCCTGAAATCATTTACATCTAAGAAAATAAACGTGTTATCAATATCAGGCAGACCAGATAAATCGAAATCACAATCAAGATAGGTATCGTTTTTGTATGTTACTTTTATGTTCTTCCCCTTTAATTCAGAAACGGTACCGGATACATCTCCTGAGATCCAGAATGTTTCATTGTATTTATCCAGGAAAGTCACAAAATATTTCAGATCATTGGAATTGATCATTGATTTTCTCAGCGAAATATCGAGTCTGACTTCACTGTTGAATTTCCTGTATGATTCTGCTGAATCCGGAAGAATGCATATCCTGTCGGAGTTAATTATGCTGCTGTCAGCTACAATGCTAATATTTCTGAAATAGATTTTCTGTTTAATAACTGAAAGGTCGCTGGTCAGTTTTCTTATTATAAAACCGGTTGATTCCCGGAAACCGAGATTGTAAATCTGAAGATATGTGGAATCATTTCTGACCTCAATATTTTCGACGATAGCATTTATGCCTGCCAGCCTTATGTCATTGAGGTTGATTTTTGTTTTTGAGGGAGTAGCATATTTATTCTGCAGGGAAAATGTTCCATCTACAATATCCACCTGGTTCACACGAAAGTATGATTGTGCGGATGCAGAAGAGTCTTTTTTACCTTGAAGCATGTTCAGGTACCAGTTTATATTCATCAAACCGGTCGAATCAGTCCTTAGATGCATAACAGGCATGGAAACCAGAACTTTGCCAAGTATAAAAGTGTTCTTATTCCTGTTAAATTGACGTATCCTGGCCGAAATGGAGGGAACAAAAAGGAGGGTATCGTTCATCTGATCCTCTATCAGGACATTAGTTAATTCAATCTTATTGAAAAAAGTAAAATTTACCTTGCCAACAGAAATAGTGGTCTTAATCCGGTCGGAGATATAACCGGTCACTTTTTTAGTAAAATATGTTTGTACTGAAGAGATACGCAATGCAAATAATGATATCACTGCAATCAGAATTAATACTCCGATTGTACTGATAAAAATGATAAATGTTTTTTTAATACTTTTGAGCATTTAAAACGGAGATCCAATTAGTTGTCAAAATAACCTAAAATATACCGAAAAACAAAGAGCTGATGAGTGTAACAATACTGGCTATCGAGTCATCCTGTGATGATACTTCCGCTGCGGTAATAAAAGATGGTTATGTTCTTTCCAACCTGATAGCCGGTCAGGAAATTCACCGATCCTATGGGGGTGTGGTTCCCGAACTTGCATCAAGAGCTCATCAGGCAAATATTGTACCAGTTATCGATCAGGCCATAAAGAAGGCTGGTATCGGGCTGGATGAAATCTCAGCAATCGCATTCACACGTGGTCCTGGCCTCCTCGGATCATTGCTTGTGGGAACATCTTTTGCCAAAGGATTGGCAATTGCAAAAGATATCCCCCTGATAGAAGTGAATCATCTGCAAGCTCATATTCTGGCCCATTTTATACTTGAAAAGGGAAAAGAAGATAAAATCCCTGCGTTACCTTTTCTTTGTCTGCTTGTTTCCGGAGGCCATACTCAGCTCATTGTGGTGAAAAACCACTTTGAAATGGAAGTAATAGGAAATACGATTGACGACGCAGCAGGAGAAGCATTTGATAAATGCGGAAAAGTTATGGGATTGCCATATCCTGCAGGCCCCGTTATTGATAAACTATCAGCTGAAGGCAATCCGGATGCTTTCAGATTTTCAAAACCGGTTATTAAGGGTCTCGATTTCAGTTTTAGCGGACTAAAGACAAATTTTCTTTACTTCCTCAGGGACCGTCTTAAGGAAAACCCTCAATTCATTTCCGAGAACCTGCCTGACCTTTGCTCTTCCCTACAGCACACAATAATTTCAATTCTTTTAAATAAACTGATCAAGGCATCATCACTGACAGGGATCAGAACAATTGGAATTGCGGGTGGCGTTTCTGCAAATTCAGGCTTGCGGAATGTTCTAAAGCATGAGGCTGAAAAGAAAAAATGGCAGCTTTTTGTTCCTCCGTTCGGATATACAACAGATAATGCGGCAATGATAGGTATAACAGGATATTATAAATATCTGAACAATGATTTTTCCGGACATGAGATATCTCCGCTTGCCAGGTTTGATTTATAGACTATAACAAATGAAAAACAAAGATCTGAAAATTCTTCTAGTAGGTGCCGGAGCAGTGGGAGGTATTACAGCTGCCTTGTTAAAACGGGACGGCTATAACGTCGAAATTGTCTGTAAACATGACGATTATGCAGAAATGATAAATCATCAGGGTCTTTCTGTGAATGGGGTGGCAGGTAGTTTCAAGATAATAGTACCGGCATATTCGTCGGCCGGTAATATTGTTGAAAAGAAAGACCTGATACTTCTTGCAACAAAAACTAACGATATGGCTGATGCCGTCAGAAGTGTCCTGCCCCTTTTAAAAGAAGACGGAAATATAATTGCTCTTCAAAATGGCATGTTTGAGGAAGATCTTATTGGGATTGCAGGAGCTGCAAAAACTGCTGGTTGCATAACGGGCTGGGGTGCTACAATGGAAAAGCCTGGAGATCTTTACATGACCTCCAGGGGAGATTTCATTCTTGGTTATCCCTACAGGGCACCAGATGAAAAACTTGATCAAATCGCACAAGTGCTTTCATCTGTCGTACCTTCAAGAACCACTGATAATTTTATTGGACATCAGTACTCCAAACTAATTATAAATTCTTGTATTACTTCTCTGGGGGCTGTTTGCGGATTGTTCCTTGGCAAGATGCTGTCTGAGAAAAAAATCAGAAATATATTCATTGAGATTATGACGGAAGCCATTCTTGTTGCAGATGCACTGAATATTAAAGTAGAAGTTTTTGGCGGAAGACTTGACTTTTATAAATTTCTTCACTCCTCAGGAATGTTGTCAGAAATAAAAAGACATCTGTTTATCATAATAATAGGTTTTAAATACAGAAATCTAAAGTCTTCAAGTCTTCAATCTTTATCAAGAGGTAAACAAACTGAAATAGAATATCTTAATGGATATATTGTTCGAATGGGTAAGGCAAAGGGTATCAATGTACCGGTTAATGAAACAATAGTTAAAATGGTACATGAGATTGAGAATAAAAGACGAAATATTTCAGAATCAAATTTTGCTGATCCGATTTTTGACAGATTCAATTAAAGAGATTTATTTTATATCTCAAAAATTTCTATATTTCGGAGCAATTTATCTGAGATGCTGGAGAAAAAGATACCATCGACCAAAAATTCACCTGAGATCATCATTAATCCTGACGGTGTAATTAAAATCAGAGGTCGTTCTATCAGCGAAAACGTCACTGAATTTTTTAAACCCGTGTTTGAATGGATTGATGAGTATATGAAGGATCCAGCTGATCCGACAGTTGTTGATATACGGCTTGAGTATTTTAACAGTGCCAGCGCAAAGATATTTATACAGCTTCTTCAAAAACTCACTTATGTGAAGCTTAAGAACAAGAAAGTCATTTTTAACTGGTACTACGAGGATGGTGATGAAGATATTCTAGAGAGGGGTGAATACTTTTCTTCTGTTCTTGATGTTCCTTTTAATTTTATTAAGCTTAAATAGTACTCAGAGACAGCCCTGTATGTCTTAATTATTCATTTGGTATCGTATCCATCTCATCTGCTTTCCTCCTCCTTTTAAAAAAGAAATAAAATGGTACACCAATTGCCAGAAATGTCAATCCTACTGCAGCATGCAATGGCTTATGCATCATAATATTGAGAACAAACCAGATGTTAATACAAATGAAAATAAGTGGAGTTATCGGATAACCTGTAGTTTTATACGATCTCACTGTATCTTTCATTCTTTTGCGGAAAATAAAAATACCGGCTGCAGCCAGAGTGAAAAATATCCATTCAATCGAGACAGTATATGTGATCAGATCTTCAAAAGTTCCCCAGAACAAAAGCAGAATTATCGACCATACCGACTGAACAATTATCGCATTTATGGGTGTCCGGAATTTAGGATGAACATCAGCTATCTTCTTGAAAAACAGGCCATCTTCTGCCATCGCATAATAGATTCTTGGGGCCGATAAGGTATATATGCCAATAGTTCCCAGAGTACTGATTGTTATGATTCCGGCAACAAGCATTGCCCCTGAGGGCAAAACAGTCGTGATGGCTTCTGCAGCAATCTTTTGTGAGCTTTCAATTTTTTCAACCGGAAGAAGCAACATATAACTGATATTTGTGAGAATATATATCGCTATTACAATCAGTGATCCAGTGATCATTGCGACCGGAACATTCCTTGAAGGATTTTTGGTCTCTGCTGCAAGAAATGAAGCGTGCTGCCATCCACCGTATGAGAATAAGACACTTACAAGTGCAACACCAAATCCTGATATGGTTACCCCTGAACTGAATCCGAGCTGCAAGTTATTGAATGAAAAAGATGAGCTTCCATAAAATAAGCCGACTCCGATAATAACTAAAATTCCAAAAAGCTTAAGTCCTGTAAAGATATTTGAGAAGATCTCACCGAATTTTGCCCTGAAAATATTCAGTGTAGTAACTGTTATTATTGCTATAATACTGGTCACTATCTTTCCTGACTGTCCCATAGGTATAAAGAAGCTCAGATAATAGGAAAATGCAAGTGAAAGCACTGCAATCGAACCGGACGTAATTATAAGGAGATAGGCCCAGCCATAAAGAAAGCCCAGAAGTCCCCCATAAGCTTCTTTCAGAAAAACGTAAATTCCACCGGCTTTAGGAAAAAGTGAACCAAGTTCACCAAATGTCAGTGCTCCGGTAAGCGAGACAAGACCTCCCAGTATCCAGACTGCTATAATCATTCCGGAAGAAGGGACCTGGGCTGCAATCTGAGATGGGGTCACAAAAATTCCTGACCCTATGCTGGAACCAATTGCTACCATGATTAGTCCGTAAAGCGTAAGTTCCTTGGCTAATTTTGTCATCAGAGTTTAAATGGGATAAATTAATAAGCGAGTATCTGACTCTTTTCGCGGCCGCTTCCTTTGATCCAGATCTTATTTTTATATACTTCGACAAGCGCAAAGCTGTTGGCATCATCAGTTTCTACCATTCCTCTCATTGTCACAAAATGGATCATATTGAAATTACCATAATTACCGGCATGATTATGCCCTGCAAACCAGGCAATTATATTGTCATAATCACCGAGTACCGTGAGAATGTCCCTGTAATTAAAAAGATTATGCTCATTCTCCGGGAATATCGGGAAGTGACAAAAAATAAAAACCTTTTCGTTGTTTTTAGAAGATGTATTCAGCTGGTTTGAAAGCCAGAGAATCTGTTTATCACTCATACCTCCATTCCAGTCCAACGCATTTATTTCTCCGTTATTCTTAAGCCTTGTTATATAATCAGTAGCCGTTTTAATATTTCTCTTGTTTGAAGAATAATATGTGCTGATCTCATTGCCGTTGAGCATAATAAATCTGAAGTTCCCATAGCTGAATGAATAATAACCATCTTTTGAAGGAATGAGAGTTGGAATTTTCCTTTTTTGCCTTGGTTCAACTGCATAATCATGATTACCAGTTACATGATAAACCTTGAAGCCAGCTGTGTCAAGCATGCTTATAACGGGTTTATATGAGATCATATCTTTATTAATCAGGTCGCCAAGGTCGATAAGGAATGAAGGACTATCGATCCTGAGAGATGTGATTGCTTCCTCCAATTTACTCAGTGATTTTCTGTAATATCTGTTGCCCGAAGGCTCACAGTTACAGTACTGAACATCTGCAATCAGTCCGAACGAAAAAAGTGGCTTCTGTTCCCGGGAGTCAGGAAGGACTTCTCCGGATTTCAGCTTTTCTGACATTGTTCCTGAGATTATCAGTGTTATTATACCTAGAAGTAATATTCTCATTCTATATTTTTGACTTTAGAAAAGAATTATTCCGCCAGAATAAGCTTTGACGGATTCCTAAAGATAAAATTTATAAAGAATAAATTAGCCATAAAAAGCTTCACGCCCCGGGTAACGGAATTTTCTGACAGCAATCTCAAGCGGGAAGATAAAATATTCTGCTTCTGCCTCTGCACACAATTTTTTCTGGCCATCAAACAGATAGCAGGATATAATAACAGTCTTTTCTTTTTTCTCCTTGATTGTAGCTTTTAATAAGATTTTCCCTTTGCTGATATATACTGGAGAATGATACTTAATCGTCATTTCGGAAGTTACCCCGGCAGTTCCGACTTTCACTGAAACACACCAGGCTCCAATTTCATCAAGAAGCGCAGCGGTAATACCTCCGTGAAGAACATTTGTATATCCCTGAAATTCTTCGACTGGCATCCAGGAAGCATTAATCGCATCTTCACTCTCCTCAAACTGCAGCTTAAGACCGAAAGGATTTTTCTGACTGCAACCGAAACACATATTCTGGTCTTTGTCGTATGGATTAACAATCTTCCTCATATTGAATTTCCTTTCTGTCTGGTCTGGAAATATACTTTAAGATAAATAAATGATAGAACAAAAAGGGACATGCCAAAAAGAGTGAATATTATAAGCATAGTAACAGTAGGATCCTTTAATCCTGGGATAGGATGATGAATTCTGTAGATATAACCGAAAATTGTCATGGAAAGAACCAGAATAGAGATGATCATGCTTAAAATGATAGTTGTACCATCAAAAATCCGGGTGGTTTTATAAAAATTTGTATCCCTGAATTTATGATATGGTGCTCGCGCATACGCTCTGGCTCTGTATCTTGACCTGTCCTGTCTGTATTTTCTCCAGTCCTCCATTGCCTGATCGTATGCCTCCTGATCCGATAAGGTCTTTTGACGGTAGGTCATAAGAAATTCGTATGCCTCAGTCACCGCAATGAACAGATCTTTAGCTTCAGGATCAGGATTGATATCGGGATGAAATTCCCGTGCTTTCTTTCTGTAAGCCCTCTTAATTTCATCAAGAGTGGATGAGGAAGTTATTCCAAGGATTTCATAATAATCCGAAATAGTCATTTGAGTAAAAACAGGTCAGCTAAATTTACTTCCTTTTTCCATCCGTTTGCCAATTTATGAAGGAAATATTGATCCTTGCTGATGAAAATTCAATTTAAGAGCTGATAAGAACTTTACAGTCATTAGCACCAATTTTCTTATTTAATCTCAGCTGATATTGCTCCAGACCTGTGCCTTCCCAAAAAGTTTTTTTAGCTCTCTGGTGAGTGTAATATTTTTTGCAGAGATTAGTCCGGGGTCTTCCTCAATTATTTCCGATGCAATATTTCTCACATATTCGATTATCTGACCGTCTTTGGCAAGGTTTGATATTTTCAGATCAAAGGGGATCCCACTCTGCTGGGTTCCTTCAAGGTCGCCAGGACCCCTGAGCTGAAGATCAGTTTCGGCTATTTCAAAGCCATCAGTTGTCCTTGTCATAACTTCAATTCTTGTGGCTGCTTCCTTCGAGAGGTTTCCGGAGGTCATAAGCACGCAATAAGACTGTTCTGCTCCTCTGCCGACTCTTCCTCTAAGCTGATGAAGTTGCGACAGTCCGAATCTCTCCGCGCTTTCTACTATCATTACAGTTGCATTGGGAATATCAACACCTACCTCAATCACTGTAGTTGCTATCATAATATGGGCTTGTCCCTCCTTGAAAAGCGCCATGGATCTTTCCTTATTTGCCGGAGTCATTTTCCCATGGACAATACTTATACAGTAATCGGGTGGGGGAAAGGATGCTGAGATCACTTCCAGCCCCTCTTCCAGATCCTTGTAATCCATCTTTTCCGATTCCTTGATAAGAGGATAAACAATATAGATCTGTCTTCCTTCCCGGATCTGATTCCTCATAAATCCAAAAACCTTATTTCTTTCAGGATCTGTGAAATGCATGGTTTTTATCGGAACTCTTCCAGGTGGCAATTCATCAATTACAGATACATCCAGGTCTCCATAAAGGGTCATGGCGAGTGTTCTCGGGATAGGAGTCGCTGTCATCACAAGAATGTGTGGCGGATCGGTGTTTTTTTGCCACAATCTTGCTCTCTGAGCCACACCAAACCTGTGCTGTTCGTCAATAATGACAAGGCCTAGCTTCTTAAATTTCACATTTTCTTCAATCAGTGCATGTGTTCCAATCAATATATTGAGAGATCCTTCAGTGAGGCCGTTTTCGATAAGATTTCTTTCACTCTTTTTAGAAGATCCTGTCAATAACTTGACTTCAATGTTTATACCTGAAAGAAGTTTTGTGATTGTTTGAAAATGTTGTCCGGCTAATATTTCAGTGGGTGCCATCAGGCATGCCTGGTAATCGTTGTCATTAGCGATAAGCATCGCCATAAGTGCTACCAGCGTTTTACCACTTCCAACATCACCTTGCAGCAGCCTGTTCATCTGTTTTCCCGATCCAAGGTCCTTTCTGATCTCCTTTACAACCCTTTTCTGGGCTTCTGTCAGTTTGAATGGCAGGTTCTTATAATAAAATTGATTGAACAGATCACCGACTGATGAGAATTTATGCCCTTTTACCTGACTTGTTCTCTGTGATTTATATCTCAAAAGATTTAGCTGAATATAGAATAGCTCCTCAAATTTCAGTCTGTACCTGGCTTTTTCCAGCTCTTGTGGATTTGCGGGAAAGTGAATTTTGAAAAGTGCATCATGAATATGCATCAGGTTGCATTTTGAGGTCAGATAAGTGGGTAGGGTCTCAGCGATCCTGAAATTGATCTGTTTAAGAAGAGTACCAACCAGCTTGCTAACCGTTTTTGATGTTATGAAACTGTTTTTTAGTTTCTCGGTTGAACTGTACTGGGCCTGTAATGCTGAATTAAGCCTTTCTGCTTTTTTCTCAACAGTCTCAAGTTCGGGATGTATAATATTTATTATTCCATTAAAAACACCTGGTTTTCCGAACATTATGAATTCATTACCAGCAGTATAGCTCGTGGTTACCCACTTTAGTCCCTTGAACCAGACAAGTTTAACTGTCCCTGTCTCATCCGTAAAATCTGCAACAAGCCGCTTAGATTTCCCATGTCCCTCAGTATAGTAATTCCTTATTACCCCTTTTACCTGCACCATAGGAAGATCAGGATCAAGTTCAGATACCTTATAGAACTTTGTCCTGTCAATATATTTATATGGGAAAAAATACAATAAATTTCTGAATGTGTTGATATTCAGCTCATTGCTAAGGAGTTCAGCTCTTTTGGGACCGACTCCCTGAAGGTAAGTAATGTTTGACTCAAGAAATTCAGTCATATAAAATAGAGCTTGGACAAATATTTGAAGACCTAAAGTAAACATTTTTTGGAATTCCCCGGAAGTAATGTCACTGGTAACTTTCAGATCCGCCACAGGTGCCATTATCTGAGGTTAATGAAATATATTAACTTTAGGGATTAATAAGAGCAAGGTTGAAAATTTATTCTATCAAAAAATTTCTGAATTATACCATTACATCTGGACATAAGAGGGGTAACGGTATAGAATCGCCATTCATTTTAAACATAATTGTGAAAATCTTCCGGAATAAAATCACCCCTGACATTGTCTTTAAGACAGAAATGATCAGGACAGGACTTAAATCAGATAAAAGACAAATTTCTATTACGGATTTTGGAACCGGGTCATCTGCTTGTGAAAGGAGACAGGTAATGGTATCCCGGCAGATCAGAAAGACTGCTATTCCTCGTAAATACGGTGAGTTACTTTCTGGTTTATCTGGTGAATTTGGAAATCAGTGTATCATTGAGTTAGGTACCTCCTTCGGTATTAGTACAATGTACCTTGCATCTGGAAATAAAGGAGCAACTGTATATACTTTGGAAGGATGTACTGAAACTGCAGAAATTGCAAAAGAGAATTTTAAAAAGTCAGGGCTTGACAATGTTTGTCTTTTTACAGGCAGATTTGAAGAATTAATTCCACAGCTTGAACAAAAGAAATTGAGACCGGGTCTTGTATTTATTGATGGTAATCACCGGAAATATCCTACCCTGGACTATTTCAACAGGATGGCTGCTATGAGTGATGAGAATGTGGTACTTATATTTGATGATATTTATTATTCCCGGGAAATGGGGGAAGCCTGGAAGGAAATTAAGAATGACAGCAGGGTAAGTTCTACTATTGATATTTACAGAATGGGTATTGTTTTCTTCAGGCCGGAAATGTCCCGGACTCATTATAAAATAAGATATTAACAAAAATTAAGATTATATAAGTTTAATATTTAAAGTAATTAACCTAATTTCGGAAACTCAAAATTTCACATTATGGATACAATAATTTAAATTCAGGATATTGTTAAGAATT
>JAHEYW010000209.1 GCA_023251395.1 Bacteroidales bacterium | reverse complement strand
AAAATATTTCTGCCAAACATAAGGACGGAACTCTCAATCAGACCGCTGCTCCATATGATGCACTTTATGAACTGGGAAATGCATACAGGGTTAATTATCAATTTGATAAAGCCAAAGAGGCTTATATGAAATATGAAGAGACTCTCCTATCGAGCGATAAGGAAAATATAAACTTCATTGAGCACGAAATAAAAGTATGTGACAATGCAAAAAAAATTATTGCTAAACCAGTTGATTTCACTCTGGAAAATATGGGAAGTCTTATAAATGACGAAAAATCAAATTTCAATCCTGTCATCTCTGCGGATGGAAAATCATTAGCGTATATGGTTTCTCTCAAATTCTATGATGCGATAATGTTTACATGTCTCACCAATGGGAAATGGGCTAACCCCGTTAATATAATTCCGGATCTTGAAATTGACGGAAACATCCTGGTGTCATGCCTTTCTTCTGACGGAAAAACTCTTTTCATCTCAAAGTCTGATAGTTATTCGAGTGACATCTATTCAAGTTCCTTTGACGGGACAAAATGGGGTAAGGCTGTCAAGCTTAATAAGAATATCAATGCAAAAGGCTGGGATTCCCATGCATTTGTTTCAGATAATGGGAACACTCTTGTTTTCGCTTCTGACAGGCCTGACGGTTATGGTGGCCTGGATATCTATATCTCCAGAAAGGTAAATGGAGACTGGGGGCCAGCTTCAAATATTGGTGCCGAAATTAATACTCCGTTCAATGAAGACCGACCATTCCTGGTCAATAATGGTAAAACGCTCTTCTTTGCTTCGCAGGACCACGACAACATTGGTGGATATGACATTTTTAAATCCGAGCTTCAATCTAATGGATTATGGAGTAAACCGCAAAATCTTGGCTATCCCCTTAATACACCTGATGACAATACTTTTTTCATGCCGGTTGGTAATGGTAAAACAGGCTATATATCGACTTATAAAGAAAATGACGGATTCGGAAAAGAAGATATTTATAAAGTGACTTTTAAGTAAAAGACTGAAATAGAGAAATTTCTTCGTAAAAAATATTATATTTGTTTTGATGCTATATAGCAAGGGGAAAATATCGGGGTTTAAACTTATTATTCTGATAACTATTCTTTATCAGCCTGTTGCTTATTCACAATCTTCAAAGGAAGTCAAGCCTATGTTCGCACAGGCAGAAGCATATGCCCTTTACGGCGATTTTGAACTTGCAAACCCTCTCTACCTTACTATCTCCGCTTTCGACCCAAGCAACTGTAATGTCCTTTACAAAATTGGTGAATGTTATCTTAACATTCCAGACGAAAAATCCAAAGCCATAGAATTTCTTGAAAAAGCTGTCAAAAACGCTTCCTTTGATGCAAAAACTAACCAGCTTAAGGAAAAGAGAGCTCCGCTTGATGCATATTTTCTTCTCGCAAAGGCGTATATGATAAACAACCAGCTTGATAAAGCTTTAGCCACATTTCAGGTCTTCCAGAGACTTATTGGCGAAATAAAGCAGAAAGGGGCAATGCAGAATATCGATTTCGTTAATCAGCAGATCCAGGCCTGCAATAATGCCGTGAAAGCTGAAGCTTCACCAATAACACTTTTCAAATCAAAACTTCCACCCGATTTTGGCTATGGCTCAATCAACGATTTTCCTGCTGTCAGCTATGACGGAACAACAATTGCCTACACAGAATCAAGAGGTGTGACCAATGTTATTTTTTATTCTAAGAAAGAAAGAGGAAAATGGCAGCCCCCTCTTGAAATAACAAATGAACTTAATGCAGGAGAAGACTGCTCAACATGCGCTCTTAACAGGGATGGTACGGAGTTATTATTATATAAAAAGGATAATGAGGATGGAAACATATATTCCTCTACCTATATTGATGGTAAATGGACGGCAATAAAAAAACTGGGCAAGAACATCAACACCAAATTCTATGAATCTCATGCCAGTATTTCTCCCGACGGAAAAAAACTCTACTTTGCCAGCAACCGTGAAGGAGGAAAAGGACAGCTTGATATTTATGTCTCTGAAAAGGACGCAACTGGTGACTGGGGTGAAGCAGTTAACTTTGGTGATTCTATCAATACACCATATAATGAGGACAACCCATTTATTACTGAGAACGATTCTGCCCTGTTCTTTAGCTCTGAAGGTCATTTTTCAATCGGTGGATTTGATATTTTCAAAAGTAAAAGAAATAATAAAGGATGGCAGACTCCAAAAAATCTTGGCTATCCAATCAATACAACAGATGATGATAAGTTCTTCCAGCCATTCAATAACGGGCAGAATGCATATTACTCAATGTCAACAGATTATAAGAAAAAAGAAATCTTTTTCCTTTCTCTCGATTCATCCGCTGTAAAACACAAGTTTGAGATTAATGGTATACTCAGCCTGGCAGATACTACAATTGATTTTGATAATAACTTTAAGGTATATCTCTTTAAAGGACATTCTAAAGATACAATCAGGTCAGTGGTTCCCAGTAAGTATTCGGGTTTTTATAGCTTAATGGTTAATGCGGATTCTCTGAGGTTGCTATATACTGGGCTGGGTTATCTTTCACAGACAATAGATACTGTTATAGCTCAGGATAGTCAACCACTTCCCATTACACTGGACGTTAGACTTAGAAAAGATCCTGCATTTAAACTTGTTACAAAAAAGGTTGAGGAACCTGTTAAATATGAAAAAATTGACCTTAATTCCATACCAGCAATTGAAAAGGTAGACACCAGCATGCTCCTTCTCAATCTGAAAGTGGACGAAAATGTTAAAGAATCAGAAATACTTTATTATACAGTCCAGGTTATGGCTCTGCACAGACCAGTAGATGCGAGCTATTTTAAGTATATAAATGATATGAAAATCCTTTATAATGATCAGGATAAATTCTACAGATACACATCTGGTCAATTCAAAACCAGAGAAGAGGCAATGGTAAGAAGAGCAGAACTAATTAAAAAAGGATACCCGGAAGAAATATTTGTCAAGAAAGTTTCCAAACAATGAAGTCATTACCCGGTAAGACTATTCTTCTTTCTCTTATCATTTCTTTTTTGTTTATTTCTGTACTCAAATCCCAGTCAATTTCTGACAAAGAATTCATTAAGTCTATAAAGGTTGCTGATCAGGTCTTCTATTTTGAAGAGGACTATGATAAAGCTTCAGCAATGTATGAGGCTTTAAGCAAAAAATATCCTCAAAATTCCAATATTCTTGCCAAGCTTGGTATTTCATATCTGAATATGGATGGGAAACAATCTGATGCCCTGAGAACTCTTGAAAAAGCTTCATCGAATGTTGCAAAAAATGATGAAGAATTTCTGGAATACGGACAGAAGGCACCAGTCGATACATGGTTTTACCTGGCAAAAGCGTATCATATCAATGATAGCCTGAATAGGGCAATTGAATTATACACAAAAATCAGAAAGAACCTTGGATCTGCTGTCTTCAGAACTGATTATGTTGACAAACAGATCAAAGCATGCCAGTATGCCATCGAAATGAAAAAAAATGTTGTCAGGATGGCTTCTGAAATCTTTATTCCATGGCTGAAGGACTTTCCGGGGGCATCATTCCCTGTGCTCTCACAAAATGACTCAGTATTCATTTTTACGTTAAAAGAAAAGGACAGGAATCATATCTATTGTTCATTCAATAATTCAGGCTGGGAGAAACCAGTGGATATCACAAACCAGCTGGGAGGTTATGGAAACATCTGTTCCAATTCAATGACCGCCAGGGGCGATGTGATGATAGTTTATATGGATGATGGAACTGATGGTAATCTTTTCATTTCTTCGAGAAAAGGGCAGACCTGGAGCAGGGTAAAAAAGCTAAATAAGAATATTGATTCAAAATACTGGGAAGCTTTTGGATTTATTACACCGGATGGAAAACATCTTTATTTCTCCAGTAACAGATCGGGAGGATATGGTGATCTTGATATCTGGGTATCAGATATAAATGAGGATAATAACTGGGGGACTGCTGTTAATCTTGGTAATACAATCAATACCAGCTTCAATGAAAACTATCCCAGCTTTAATCAAACATCAGGAGTACTTATATTCAGTTCTGAAGGACATTCCGGTATGGGTGGATATGATATTTTCAGCTCAATTAAGAAAAACAGAACGTGGACCGTACCAATCGGATTTCCGTATCCTGTTAATTCAACATCAAACGAGCTGAATTTTATAGAAGATCCCGGGCATAAAGGATTGATTGCAAGCATAGTTGATAAACAAACCAATGTCAGGAATATTTACAGGATTCAGACTTCTGATAAAGCTGCAGATAAGATAATTGCAAACGGATCTGTGGGCCTCCAGGATGGAATGAATCTTATACCAGATCTGGCAGAAGTAAAACTGTCATCATCTGACACTTTGCAGAAAAACGAGAAAATAATTATTAACGAAAAAGGAGATTTTAAATTCAATTCAAAACCAGGGGAATATCTGCTCCAGGTCAGGTATCCCGGTTATAAAACTGATTCAATTCACCTGATTATACCTGAAGCCTTTTCAGGCAGATCAATATCAGTTTCGTCCTCAATGATTCCTGATAAAGTCTATTCAGGTGATTTTCTTTCAATTAAAAATATTTTGTTTGATTTTGACAGCGATTCATTGAATACCAAAGCATTATATGAGCTTGGAAAAGTTATTTCTATTTTAAATAATTACCCGGAGCTTAAAATTGAAGTCAGAGGCTATACCGATATAAAGGGGACAACAGACTACAATTTCAGGCTTGCCCAAAGAAGGACCAGAGCAGTAATAGATTATTTTATTTCTAACGGGATTAGTGCTTCCAGATTCACTGAAAAAGCAATAGGTGCCTCTGATTTTGTTGCAATCAATTCTAATCCTGACGGTACTGATAATCCGGAGGGCAGACAGTACAACAGAAGAGTTTCTCTTGGTATTATAAACCCGCAGACTGGTATTTCCATTATACAGGAGTCATACACGCCGGCAGGGCTCAGGGAATCATCCTCTATGAGGTTCAATATCGTGTTGCTTAAAACATCTGAAAAATATTACCCCGACTATTTCAGTGATTTTAGCATGGATGAACTTCTTTTTGTTCGTCCGGTACTGAAAGATACTGTATACATATACGTTATGGGTGAGTTCCACGACATCTCTGATGCCGAATCATATCTCATATATGCCAGAAAAAAAGGATTTAATGATGCATATATTGTAAATAGCTATGAAGTTCAGGAGCCAGACCATTCACTGCTCCAAAAACCAGTTTCAAAAAGGATAACAAGTGAAGAACACTTCTATACCATACAGCTAAGTGCAACCAGGACTCCTTTAAAGTCAGAGTCTTTCAGTCTCGGTACTAAAGTTGTTGAGAAAAAGGGGAAGGATGGATGGTACAGGTATATCTTTGGGGAATTTGACGGCTTCGCCAAAGCAAAAACTGCACTCGACTCTTTGCAGCAATCAGGGCAGAAGAATGCTTTCATTAAAGACATTAATCTCCTTAATCAGCAATAATTCATTATATCATGAAATTCGAAGAAATTAAACTCAGAGCAGTTGAGCCTGAGGATCTGGAGCTCTTTTATGAATGGGAGAATGACAATGACTACTGGATCATCAGTAATACTATGACCCCTTTTTCAAAATATATACTTAAGCGGTATATCGAGAATTCTCACCGGAACATTTATGAAGCCGGACAGCTGCGATTAATGATTGAACATATTAAGACCAGGAAAACTATTGGTACAATCGATCTTTTTGATTTTGATCCCTACCATAAGAGAGCAGGGATAGGAGTACTTATTGCAGATAAAGCATCCCGGAGAAAAGGATATGCCACCATGGCTCTGACCTGTCTGATAGATTATTGTTTCAAAACTTTGCTGCTTCATCAGCTTTTCTGTAATATTCTGGAAAA
>JAHEYW010000208.1 GCA_023251395.1 Bacteroidales bacterium | reverse complement strand
AAGTACAAGTGCAGCAAAGTTATGCCATTTGACAGCTTTTGCAAAGCCGACCATATATTTCAGATTTTCCTTATCTGTATATTGCATGCTGATTCCAGTCACGATAAGGATTATGAACATGAGGGCATTTATTACATGCCAGATTCTTATCCATTTGGGGTACAGATACATTCTTCTCCTGGTTTAAATTGATTTCTTGCTGTTTCTGATCCTGAAATAAATATGTATCCCAATGACTGCGATTAATCCTGCTGACATAATCAGACTCAGTAAATTGAGATATTCATTTCTGTTGGCTCCAATCACATATGATTCATTAGTGATGATTCCGTTAAAAAAACCTGCGTGTCGCTGTTCCTTCGATTTGAACTTGTAAAGGGTTGCCATAAGGATCGAATTCTGTGAATGACATTCATTGCAGCGTCTGACTGCCTGATCCTTGGGTTTGATCAGGTGTGACACGAGGATATTGTCATTGATTTTTGTGTGACACTCGATACACCTGACATTCTGAAAATGCACCGCCTGGTTTGGCAGCCATTCGTGTGTTTTCAGGATACTGATCTCTTTCCTGCTTGTAAGAAGCTGGAAGTTGTCAAAATTCGAATGACAGTTCAGGCAGATTGCGTTATCGTAGAGAATAGTCTCCTTTATGTTTTCGCTGTTCCTTATATTGATCTTGTAGGTATGCGGATCATGACATTTCCAGCAGGAAAAGCCATCTTCCTGAAGCTTGTAATGAGTACTCTTCACATATTCAGAATCAATTGCCTCAAAATGGAATTGGGCATATTTCTCATCACCACCATGACAATCAATGCAATTTAGCTTTTGTTCCATTCTCAGTTCACCTGAATGAGGGAATTTGGTATACTCCTCTGAATGACAGTCTGTACAACTCAGGCTCCTATGATTTGACCGGTAAAAATTTTCTCTTTTAATTATGGTCTCTGAATACATCAGTGCTTTGACATGCTTTTTCAGAGATTCATTGGGGTACTCATACTTTCCCTGTCCGTGACATTTAAGACAACGTTCATTGTCTTCTGCAGATGGTGATTTGAAAGTAGTGGTGTCTTGCTTATGACTATCTCTCTTAAAACTGAATACTCCTGCCCTTGAGACAGAAGTATTACAGGGAAGAATTGAAAATAAGATAATCAGGAATCTTGTTCCCTTCATTATTTTTTGTGGCTGTTATTAAAACCTTACAGTGATATTGAAACCAACCATATAATCACCCTTTGTAAAATCATTCGTATTAAATACAAGATCTCTCTGATTGATTATCTGTCCGTAGTTAGAAACAAATACCTGGAATGTGTGAGTACCTGTTCCTATTTCCCATCCGAGTGCAACGTTCGGTTTTGGTTGATCAACTGCAGGACCTAGATCCTGTTTTGTAAGTAACTGATCATACTCGAGTATTAAGGAATGATTGCCGAAAAGGTTCACCCTGGCACCTGCTGAAACACCCAGGTTGAGATTCTTATAATTATAATAAACAGTATCTCCTTCAGCTTTAAATTTGGGAGCTGCATTGAAATATGCAATTGACGGAGCAACCTGAACGGAAATTTTTCCAAATTTTTTAGCAATGATCAATTGATTAAAATATGAAAACCTGTGAATAAACTTGTAAGTATTGGCAGGTCCGAATGCATCATCACTTTGTGCATCTATTACCATATTTCCATAATATGCTACAGATACAGGCATCTTGTTATCTTCAGTCTGCTGAAGTATAACGTATTTCCACTGGATATCCTGAAGCTTATAATCTTTTGTTGTTCCGATACCAACCATTATCTTGTCAGTAATGCCATAATTGAGCCCCAGTCTGGTATTAGCCGAGCCATAAATACCAAATAGATCCGTGTAGGTGTCTATACGGCTGAACCTGTGATGAATCTCAAATTCCAGGCTACCTTTATATGGAGTTCCTATCGTCTGGTTATCAATTAGTATTCCGGTTCCGAAAGTATTCATAACTGGTTTCGGGCCCTCTTGATTTGCCTCCTGGGCGAATACCGGCGCCAGAAATACTGACAGGATAAAAACTATTAACGCTTTTTTCATATTACTTGATTTTTATTATTTCAGATTAGGTTAGTTATTCAAAGCTCCCTGCTTGATCCAGTTCAGGATCATTAATTTCTGAGTATCTGATGTTCTTGGAATATGTGTTGTACTTGATGATACTTTAACATAGAGCCTGCTGTTTTCTGCCGGAGGGTTAACGTAACCTTTTGATAATGCACCATAAGATTTTCCGTCCCGCAGATCAGGAGATTTTGATCCGTTATGGCAGGAAATACAGTTTGCATTGAATATTGGTTGTATATCCGCCTGAAAATGCCAGGTAGCATTTGCATCAAATGGTATCGGTTTAACTTCATATTTTTCACAGGCGGAGAATGTTGCAGCAGCTATTACCAAAACTATAGCAACCAGCCATCGTTTTATCATCTTA
Organism: Bacteroidales bacterium; assembly: GCA_023251395.1. GTDB lineage: Bacteria > Bacteroidota > Bacteroidia > Bacteroidales > VadinHA17 > LD21. The sequence goes on along the minus strand of JAHEYW010000208.1, from coordinate 3,499 downwards.
GTTTTTTGGTCCATGTTCCCGTATTGTTAATTAGTTCACAAATATATTTGATAATACTGGTTTGGTAAAAATTACACGTGCCTAATTTTGCTTTTATCTATATGTTGTTTATCATAGTTAAAATTGATCTATGTCACTGACTCTATTGACATATATTTAGCTATTTTTGATTATCATTAATTATTATAAATCATCATTATGGAATTTCAGATCACCAAACAGTTTATTCTAATTTCCCTTAACCCGGCAAATGGAAGAATAATACCTGACAGGACTCGCTTCAGTTATACTCTTTCCGGTGCTATCCTGATGGATCTCTTTCTTAATGGAGAAATTGTGTTTGAGAATAAAAGAATCTCATCATCTGTGAAAAAGAATGGAAATCCGGTTCATGATGTGGTTGCAAATATAATGGCAAGATCTTCAAGACCAAGGAGAGTCTCATACTGGATAAATTTACTGACAAGGAAACGAAGAGTGATCCTTCGCGAAATAATTTACTCCCTTACAGAAAACGGACTGGTACGTCATGAAAAAAGATATTTTCTCAACATAATTCCCATAAACAGGTATTATGTGACAGATACTGGTGCCAGAACGAAAATCATTGAAGAATTAAGGAACATTCTTCTTTTTGGGAAACAGGCCACTGAACCACAAAATATGCTTATTGGACTGATTAAAGCTTCAGAATCTTATAAAACTCTTGCAAGAGAAACAGGTGAAAAAAGAATTATTCAAAGTAAGTGCAAGGAATTCCTGAAGACAAATCCTCTTGCTGCTGAAGTAGATAAAGTTTTGCAGGAAATCCAGGCAGCTATAATAGCTTCTGTTGCAATTTCAGCTGCAACAGCAGGTGCTTCACATCATTGATTTCTGCTACTTTTTATAGTACTTAAGCGCTTCTGGCAGGGCAGCTTTTATTTTCTCAATTCGTGTTGCGTCTGATGGATGAGTACTAAGAAACTCAGGTGGCTTATTTCCGCCCATTGCCGCCATCCTCTCCCAGAAAGGAATAGCTGTATTGGGGTCATACCCTGCCATAGCCATGAAAATAAGTCCAAGTTTATCCGCTTCAAGTTCATGTTCCCTGGAATAAGGAAGAAGAACTCCAACCTGTGTCCCAATTCCATAGGCAGTATTAAAAATACTTTTGGTCTGGGCAGGTTTATTTTTTATAGCTTCATTCAGGGCAAGGCTTCCGTATTGAGTAATCATCTCCTGACTCATTCTTTCATTCCCATGTCGTGCAACTGCATGCGCTATTTCGTGACTCAGAACAACTGCCAGACCATACTTATCTTTTGTAACAGGGAGAAGTCCGCTGTATACAACGACCTTCCCTCCTGGCATGCACCAGGCATTAACAGTTGTATCATTTTTAACCAGGTTAAACTCCCACTTGTATCCATCGATTTGTCCTGAAAGGTTGTTATCAGCAAAATACTTCGTTACTGCCGAAGCGAGATTTGTTCCAACTTCTCTGACAAGTTCTGTATTTACTTTGTCCTGAGATATAGTATTTGTTTTGAGAAAATCGGAATAATTAGTGAGTGACATTGAGATCATTTCCGATTCCGGCACTAAGCTTAGCTGTTTCCTTCCTGTTAATGGAACTGTTGCACAGGAATTTATAAGAAGAATGATTAATGACCCAACTAAAATGACAGAATTTGTTTTCATTTTCAGATATTTTAGACAAAGATAGAAATTTGAACCGACAACACTTATAAATTTTAACGTACAGGAAGCGAAGTCGGGAGACTTCGCTTAGCGGTGTAGTCTTAAAAACGCTGGGCGTATCAAGTAAAAAAGCCGGGCGTAGTCTGGAGACTACGCCCGCAATACTATTAAGAAAAAATATGAATTTTTAGAATTTGTACTGATTATCCTCGATCAGTTTTCCAGCAATTCTCCTGCGTGCTTCCTTAACATTCACACCTGCAGTAGCAGAAAGTTTTTCAATTGCCTTAACAGGCTTTGTTGCCTCTTCAGGAGCGGCAAATGCATAAACAGCATCGCAAGCCGATTTCCTTATCCGGTCTGCTGCATCAAATACGAACACATCTGCCATGTCTCTGTAGACCGGTGAATTTCCTTTTAGTGTCTCAAGCTTTTCAATCCTCAGAACCAACGATTCTGCAGTGTAGGTATCAATCATCATATCAGCAATATTATTAAGGACTTCCTGCTGGTTCACGAGGTCTTTTTCAAATTTTTTGCTTGCGCCGTGCATGCAAATAAGTATCGCCTTCTTGAAGTTCTTAATACATTCCTGTTTCTGCGTGAAATATGGTCCTTCAGGAGCCTTACCTGAAATAATTGTATCGAGGTTATTATAGAGTTTCTCAGCCTCACTGAACAAATCAAATTCACCCTTCATTGCACGTTTCATTGCTGTGTCAACAACAAGAAGACGGTTTATCTCGTTAGTTCCTTCAAAGATCCTGTTTATCCTTGAGTCACGATAGCCTCTTTCAACAAACATTTCAGCTGAATAGCCCATTCCACCGTGTATCTGAACTGCTTCATCAGCTACATAATCAAGCATTTCTGAACCCATAACCTTAAGAATTGCAGCTTCAACTGCATAGTGACTGATAGCCTCTATCGAAGCACGGCCTTTGTCACCACAATCCACTTTAAGTTTATCCATCAGATCATCGATATCCTTGCTTACCCGGTAAACTGCTGATTCAGCTGCAAAGAGACGGATCACCTGCTCAGCAAGCTTTTGTTTGATCGAACCAAAAGTAGAGATAAGCACACCGAACTGTTTCCTTTCATTGGCATATTTAACTGAATCAGTGATTGCTTTTTTAGCGGCACCTAAAACATTTCCGCCAAGCTTGATCCTTCCCATATGAAGAATGCTCAGAGCGATCCTGAATCCTTCTCCCCTTTTTCCAAGAAGATTCTCAACCGGCACTTTTACATCATTAAAATAGATCTGAGCTGTTGATGATCCCTTAATTCCCATCTTATGTTCATCCGGACCGATTACCACACCCGGATATTTTGTCTCTACAATAAATGCGCTTAATACCCTGTCATTATCAATCTTCGCAAATACAACAAGTGTATCCGCAAAACCGGCGTTGGTGATCCACATTTTCTGACCATTCAGAATATAATGTTTTCCATCTTCACTAAGCTTTGCATTTGTCTTGCCTGAGTTTGCATCACTTCCGGCTCCTGGTTCCGTAAGACAGTAGGCTCCAATGAATTCACCGGTTGCAAGTTTGGTCACATATCTCTGTCTCTGGTCTTCATTTCCATAATACATGATGGGAAGTGTACCAATGCCACAATGTGCCATGTAAGCTACTGAAAATGAATAACCTGCTCCGGTAGTTTCAGCAACCAGCATCTGGGTCACGAATGACTGACCGAAACCCATATATTCTTCAGGTATTGATATCCCCATCAGACCAAGATCACCTGATTTTTTAAGGAGGGTCTTCATCAGTTCCCTGTCACTTTTCTCAACTTTTTCGAG
>JAHEYW010000207.1 GCA_023251395.1 Bacteroidales bacterium | reverse complement strand
AGAGGCAGGTAGAACTCAAAATGGAAAACCTTGATCAGCCTGAAAATATAGTAATACCTCCTCCACCTCCTCCCCCACCTTTGAATAATGTTGAACAGGTAAGGTACATAGCTCCGGTTGTAGTAGATTCTGTTGATAATACAGAGTCGATTAAACTCATGACTGCTGATGAGGCACAGACCAAAGTCATGAACAGTGATGTTATGGAAGTATCTCAGCAAATAAAAGAAGAGGTAAAGGAAGCTGTTGAGCCTGAGCCATTTTTTATTGTACAGGAGATGCCTGAACCGCCGGGTGGCATGGAGAGTCTTTATAAGTTCATTTCAGAAAACACAAAATATCCTGAAGAAGCAAAAGAAAACAGAATTCAGGGAAAAGTCTATGTCAGGTTTTGTGTTACATCCACAGGTACTATTGAAAAAATCAGTATTATCAAAGGTGTTGATCCGACTCTTGAAGCGGAAGCAATAAGAGTAGTAAAATTATTACCGCAATTTAAACCTGGTAAACAGGCCGGATCACCTGTTCCAGTATGGTTTACTATGTTTATTAATTTTAAGCTTGACTAATACCATTGGTAACTTTTTTACACATTCTTTTTATTTAAATGACCTCAGAGCTTTTTTCAATCTAAAGAAAAATGATCATTTAACAAAAAATCTGACCATCAGTCCATCCGATGAATTTGGTCCAATAAAAAGTTCAACCTCTCCTGGATCATAATCAAACCACATATATATCTGTTAATTAAGACCATGAAGAAGTTCTGCTTAATATCCTTTCCAGCAGAGATGAATAGCTGGTTCAGTGATAATCCGGAGTTTTGATGTCCAGGATTTGTGTTGAGGACTTTTGTGAATTTTTCCTGTCTGCCACATAAAATTCCACAACATAAATTTTAAAAGAAAAGAGGTACCAACAAATCTGAACTCGCCATCATGGGTATAATCTTTCCACCTCCCATATCTTTCTTTTTTTATCTCTTTTATAAACTAATCTGTCATGCAAACGATGTGCACCTCCCTGCCAGAATTCGAAATAAGATGGAGATAAGTAATAGCCGCCCCAGAAGTCTGGACGAACAATTGACTGATCCTTATACTTTTTGTCAAGCTCCATGACTTTCTTATCTAGGAACTCTTTATTCTTCAAAGGTCTGCTTTGCGCTGAAGCTAATGCACTTAATTTGCTTTCCCTTGGTCTTTCAGAAAAATAGGAATCAGATTCTTCTGATGGCAGTTTATAAACTTCTCCTTCAATCCTCACCTGCCGGAAGAGCTCACTCCAGAAAAAAGTCAGTGAGGCATTATTATTAACTCCAAGTTCATTTCCTTTCCTGCTTTTATAGTTTGTAAAAAAGGTAAAGCCCCTTTCATCAAATCCTTTGAGCAATACAATTCTTCCTGAGGGACGACAATCTGATCCCACTGTCGCAAGATGCATTGCGTTGGGTATGTTCAGTTCCCTCTTTATGGACTCATTTATCCATTTCTCAAACTGATCAAAAGGATCGGGTGAAAGGTCTTCTTCACTAAGACTTTCAGCAATATATTCACTTCTCAATGAGGAGATAATTTTGGTTCCGGATTTCATTACTTCTATAGTATTGTCTCAGTTTGAAATTAGAACATATACGGATTGAATTTGTTTAATCAGGCTGAAAGCAGAAAAGTTAACTGGTTCAAAAAGAAAAGCCCGGCATCTGATGCCCGGGCTTTTCTTTGTAGCGAGACGGGGAATTGAACCCCGGACCTCTTGATTATGAATCAAACGCTCTAACCAACTGAGCTATCTCGCCGCTTTTGCGGGTGCAAATATAATTAGTATATTACAAAAAACCAATCAGATTTTTTCTTTTCAATATTTTTTCTATATTGCAATATACTTGTACTCATTAAAACAATCTTGCTTTGATATGAAAATCAGAATAGAACTTGAATATACCCTCAAAAGTTCGCCAAAAGTATTGTTTTCGCGTCTGAGTACACCTGAAGGCTTATGTGAATGGTTTGCTGATGATGTTTCAGTCGACGGGGACGATTTCTCTTTCATCTGGAACAAATCTGTTACCAGAGCCCGCCTGGTCGCCTTGAAAGAATACAGACTTGTAAGATTCGAATGGGTGGATCATGAGGAAGAAGATGCAAACTATTTTGAGTTCAGACTTAATATCGAGGAACTTACCGGCGATGTCGCACTTATAATTACAGACTTTTCAGAACCTGATGAAAAAGAAGATACCATTAATCTGTGGGACAGCCAGATAGCAGATCTTAAAAGAGCTTTGGGAATCTGATCTCCCTAAAATAATTTACTCCTCTTCGCGTTATTAAAATGATTATCCTTCTTCATGAAAAATTATTAAGGATTTTTCGCAAAATTCAATCATCTTTGTCCTCAAATTGATCAGGGTAGTGAAAAAGCTGGATAAATTCGTTCTCAAATCATTTATCGGACCACTTGTCCTGACATTTTTTATTGTACAGATTATCTTGATTCTTCAGTTCCTCTGGATGTATATTGATGAACTTGCAGGCAAGGGACTTGAATTCAAGGTACTTTCCGAGTTGCTGTTTGAATTTGCCCTTACATTCGTGCCTATGGCTCTTCCTCTGGCAATTTTGTTAGCCTCACTTATGACCTTCGGCAATATGGGCGAGTTCAGTGAACTTACAGCGCTTAAATCATCTGGAATTCCTCTTCAGCGGATAATGAGACCGGTAATTGTTCTGGTTGCAATTATTAGTCTGATTTCTTTTGTTTTTTCGAACAATGTCCAGCCATACGCAAATAAACAGGCCAGAATGCTTCTGTTTGATATCAGGAGAAAAAGACCAGAAATGAATATTCAGGCCGGGCTTTTCAATAGCGATATTGAGGGCTTCAGCATCAGGGTCGGTTCTAAAGATCCTTCAACAAACCGTCTGGACAAGCTGATCATTTATGATCACCGAGACGTAATGGGAAATGTTTCTGTAACTGTTGCAGATTCAGGTTATATGCAGGTCACTCCGGATGAAACCGCATTGAAAATGACTCTATACAATGGCTTTTCCTATAATGAAATGGCAGAGAAAAATCCGGATCAGGCTTTAAAAAGATACCCTTTCAGGAAAGATTCCTTTAAACAACAAACAATCGTTGTCTCCCTCACCGGCTTTGACCTGGAAAGAACAAAAATGGACCTTTTCAAATCCTCCTCAGTTTCGAAAAATGTGAATGAGCTTATATACTTTGCAGATTCAATCAGGAAAAATACCCTGATGATTTCAAGGACTTATTATAAGGAATTCAGTGAGACCAGACTATATACAGAACGGAACTACCTGACCCCAAAAAATATCAAACCTGATACAACAAAGCCAGTAAATTATTTATACTTCGATCCTGTTAAGATCTATGATACTATTTCAATTGAAGAGAAGAAAGAGACCCTGATAAGAGCTATTGCTAAGGCAAGGGAAGCTGCAAATTATGTTAACCAGAAAAAAGATTATATTCATTCCGAGGTGAAAAGTCTAAGACAATTTGAGGTTGAGCTTCATAAGAAACTGACTTTCGCGTTCGCATGTATAGTTTTCTTCCTTATCGGAGCTCCTCTGGGTGCCATCATCCGCAAAGGCGGCCTTGGCACTCCGGCAGTCATATCAATTCTTTTCTTTGTAGTTTACTATGTTATCTCCATATCTGCTGAGAAAATGGTAAAAGAAAATCTTGTAAATACCTATCTCGGCATGTGGGCATCATCATATATACTCCTGCCAATAGGAGTTTTCCTGACATATAAAGCGACAACTGATTCTTCAATTTTAAATGTTGAAACATACAAATATTTCTTCAGGAGGATCTCAGGTTTATTAAATATCGCGGGAAAAATTAAAAAGAATGAGAATCCTTCTTCTCAGTAATAAATCTCCCTGGCCGCCAAGAGATGGAGGGGCATTTGCAACTCTGAATCTTATAAGATGCCTTTATGAGATAGATGTACAGACAACAGTTCTGGCCCTTAATCCCGATAAGCATCACATAAATCAGAATGCCATTCCTGATGAGATTAAAAGACTTGCGGATATCAAACTGGTTGATACAAATACTGACATAAGTCCGTTTAGGCTGTTTGTAAATCTGTTTTTTTCAGGAAAACCATATAATATTACAAGATTCTGGTCCGCTGATTACCTTAATGAACTTCTGAATCTCAGGTTAGATGAATTCGATCTGATTCAGATCGAGGGTCTTGCTATGCATCAATACCTTCATGTAATTAAAAGTATTACGAATGCACCGGTAATTTTCAGACCTCATAACATTGAAAATATGATCTGGTCGGGACTAAGCAAAGAGGAAGGCAACATCTTCAGGAAAATTTACTTCAATATACTTTCTTCCAGGATCAGAGAAACAGAGGAGGGTATTGTAAATGGTTTTGATGCATTAATCCCGTTCAGTGAAGCCGACTTAACCTGGTTCGTTGAAAAAGGACTGAAAAAACCATCCATGATCAATACAATTGGCTTTGCAGATCGGGATATTCCTGCATCAGACAATATTCTGAAAAATACAATATGTTTTTTAGGAGCACTTGACTGGTTACCCAACATAAATGGACTTAGATGGTTTATAAAGAATGTCTGGCCACTGGTTCTTAAAAACGAACCAGGTGCCGAGTTCCATATTGCCGGAAGAAATGCATCCCGAAAAACCCTCGGAGAAATACATGGAAGAAATGTATTTTATGAAGGGGAGGTTGCCAGCTCAGAGCAATTTCTTAAAAATAATGCGTTAATGGTCGTGCCATTATTTTCAGGAAGCGGAGTGCGTATTAAGATCCTGGAGGGCATGATGATTGGTAAATGCATTGTTGCAACGACTGTTGCTGCAAGCGGGATTGATTACGTTGACGGGGAAAATATTCATATCACTGATCGGGCAACATTATTTGCCGAGAAGATAGTAAAGCTCATGAACAATGATAACCTCAGAGTTACAACAGGCCATAATGCAATCGAGAATGTCAGGAAAAATTATAATATCTTAGCAACCTCACAGAGACTTTCACAATTCTACCAGAAATTACTCGCATGATTATTAAGACTATATTCTGGATTTCAACAATTCTTATTCTTCATACATATCTGATTTACCCTGTTTTTCTGTTTATACTGGATATGATTGTCAGAAAAAAGAAAGATTCAGGTCAGGAAGACAATTATCAGCCGGTAATATCTGTTCTGATGGCAGTGCATAACGAGGAGAGGGTTATAAAAGATAAAATAAATGCACTCTTTAATTCTGATTATCCCTCAGATAAGATAGAAGTTTTAGTTGGCTCAGATTGTTCTGATGATTCAACCGATCAAATTCTTTCAGAACTCCAGACTATTATTTCTAAATTAAAGGTCATTTTTTTCAGGGAAAGGATCGGAAAGCCTGCAATTATTAATTCACTCTCGTTACAGGCAAATGGAGATATCCTTATACTTACCGATGCTAATGTATTCCCTGATAAGGAGACAATAAGTAAACTTGTCAGATGTTTTTCAGATAAAACAATTGGTCTGGCAGATACAAGGCTGATTAATACCGGCATAAAGAAGGATGGTATCTCAATCCCTGAAGTTACTTATCTCAGTATTGAGACTAAAATGAAATATATTGAAGGAAAACTATGGGGAACTATGATGGGACCTTTCGGCGGGTTTTACGCAATAAGAAAAAGTTCTTACCAACCTCTGTCAGGAGCTACACTCGCTGATGATTTCAGGATCTGCATGAACATTATTGAAAAGAGGGAAAAGGCAATCAGTATTCCTGATGCGAACGTATATGAAGATGTTTCAAATAATCTGTTTGAAGAATTCAACAGGAAGGAAAGGATCTCGGCCGGTAACTTCCAGAATCTCCGACATTTTTCTTTTTTGCTTCTGAAACCTTTTTCGAAATGGTCATTCTGCTTTATTTCACATAATGTTCTTCGCTGGCTGACACCATTCCTGTGGA
>JAHEYW010000028.1 GCA_023251395.1 Bacteroidales bacterium | reverse complement strand
AGAGAACAACTTACCAATATGGATGTTTTTATAGTAAACACCGGAAGAAGAGATTTGAATTGACATATACCCAATCTTTGTAATCTAATATAGTACTGTTTTTTAGCCCACCTTTAGGGGGGGTTGGGGGGCAAATAAAAGTATCGGAAGAAGAGTAAGGTTTGGGTGCATTAAGCGATCGAAGGAAAAGAAATAAGAAAATCTAATATAACAGTCATAATAGATAACTTTGTCAAAAATTAAAATTGTGACCAGACTCGAAGAACAGATTCAGAAAAGGATTCTCATCCTCGACGGTGCGATGGGAACAATGATTCAACAACTGAAGCTCAAGGAAAACGATTTTCGTGGCGAACGGTTTAAGGATCATCCAAAACCATTAACAGGTAATAATGATCTCCTTGTCCTGTCTAAACCAGAGGCAATCAAAACCATTCATCTCGAATATCTGAAGGCCGGAGCAGACATCATAACAACAAATACCTTTAATTCCAACAGGATCTCCATGGCCGATTATGGGGCTGAAGATCTTGTTTATGAGCTGAATAAAGCTGCCGCAATTCTTGCTAAAAATGCAATTTCTGAATTCGGGAAGAGAACAAATACTTCTAACCATTTCGTTGCAGGAACACTGGGTCCGACTAACAGGACCGCTTCAATGTCTTCCGATGTCAGCGACCCTGGTGCACGATCCATAAAATTTGACGACCTGGTCATTGCTTATTCCGAACAAGCCAGGGGATTGATTGACGGAGGAGCTGATATTTTGATGGTTGAGACTATCTTCGATGTCCTAAATTGTAAAGCAGCTCTTTTTGCAATTGACTCTGTATTCGAAGAAAAAAGTATCCGGTTGCCTGTTATGGTATCAGGTACAATTACTGATGCAAGCGGAAGAACTCTTACCGGTCAGACTCTCGAGGCATTCCTTATTTCTGTTTCCCATTTTCCACTTTTAAGCATTGGTCTTAACTGCGCACTTGGTGCAGAGCAGCTAAGACCATACATCGAAGAATTATCTGCCAAATCGGGTTTCTATGTTTCAGTTCATCCGAATGCCGGGCTTCCAAATCAGTTCGGTGAATATGACCAGTCAGCATCCTTTATGACCAGGATCGTAAGAGAGTTCATGGAAAAGGGCTGGCTGAACATTATCGGAGGATGCTGTGGTACAACTCCTATGCATATAAGGGAGATCGCTGAAGCAGCGAAGGAATTTTCTCCCAGAGTAAGACCTGCTATTAAAAGATATACAAGACTAAGTGGACTGGAGGCACTTGTAATAACTCCTGAAACCAATTTTGTGAATATCGGGGAAAGGACAAATGTCTCCGGATCTATAAAGTTCGCACGATTAATTAAGGAAGAAAATTATTCAGAAGCTCTTGCTATTGCCCGGGCACAGGTTGAAGGCGGTGCACAGGTAATTGATATTTGTATGGACGAGGCAATGCTCGATTCTGAAAAAGCCATGGTAAAGTTTGTCAACATGGTAATGTCGGAACCCGATATTGCAAAGCTTCCCCTAATGATAGATTCCTCTAAATGGAGTGTGATTGAAGCCGGACTAAAGTGCATCCAGGGGAAATCTGTAGTTAATTCTATCAGTCTCAAGGAAGGAGAAGAGGCATTCATTCATCGCGCAAAAATGATAAGGAAATTTGGCGCCGCTTCTGTAGTTATGCTCTTCGATGAGAATGGCCAGGCTGATACTTATGAAAGAAAGATTGATGTAGCTGAACGCTCTTATAGGATCCTCGTTGAAAAAACCGGATTCCCTCCTGAAGATATAATATTCGATCCTAATGTTCTGGCAATTGCAACAGGTATTGACGAACATAACAATTATGCAGTCAATTTTATCAGGGCAACTGAATGGATCAAAAAGAACCTGCCTTATGCAAAAGTGAGTGGTGGCATAAGTAACCTTTCATTTTCATTCAGAGGTTTCGATCCTGTCAGAGAAGCCATGCATTCAGTATTTCTTTTTCACTCAATAAAAGCCGGGCAGGATATGGGTATTGTAAATGCAGGAATGCTTCAGGTTTACAGTGAGATACCACCCGATCTGCTTGAACTCACTGAAGATGTCGTGCTAAACCGCAGGAAAGATTCTACGGAACGACTGGTCAAATTTGCTGAAACACTTAAGCAGACAGGAAAGAAAGATGAAAAAGTAAGTGAATGGCGGAATCTGCCTTTGAACGACAGAATAAAGCATTCGCTAATAAAAGGGATTGATGAGTTCATTGAACAGGATGTTGAGGAAGCCAGGCATAATTATCCCAGGGCAATGCATATAATTGAAGGGCCATTGATGAATGGAATGGACGAAGTCGGAGACCTTTTTGGGTCTGGCAAGATGTTCCTTCCACAGGTGGTAAAGAGTGCAAGGGTGATGAAGAAGGCCGTAGCATGGCTCACTCCTTATATTGAAGCTGAAAGCAAAGGAGAAGGGAAAAGCACTGCAGGAAAGATCCTAATGGCCACTGTCAAAGGTGATGTACACGATATTGGCAAGAACATAGTCGGGGTGGTCCTTTCATGCAATAACTATGAGATCATCGACCTGGGAGTAATGGTCCCGGCCGACAGGATAATTGATACAGCCATCAAAGAAAAAGTTGATTGTGTGGGATTGAGCGGACTGATTACCCCTTCTCTCGAAGAAATGACACATGTCGCTTCTGAAATGAGCCGCAGGAAACTGGACATACCACTTCTGATTGGCGGAGCAACAACTTCCGAAATTCATACCGCAGTTAAAATTGCACCAGCATATTCAAAGCCTGTTGTATATGTCAAGGATGCATCAAAAACAGCCGGGGTTCTTTCTGGTTTGTTTGATAAAGAGAATATTGGAAAATTTGCCCATTCAGTGACAGAAAAATATGAAAAGCTCAGAATTGGACACAGCAATGCCCAGAAAGAAAGAGTGCTGCTTCCACTGGAAAAAGCCCGGAAAAACAGACTGATCACCGATTGGCAGGTAAATAAGCCGGCTACTCCCGGAATTAGCGGTTTGCATACCATAGAACAATTTGATATTAAAGAAGTTATCAAATATTTTGACTGGACATTTTTCTTTTTTGCCTGGAAAATCTCAGGAAAATACCCGGCTATCTTTTCAGATCCGGTAAAGGGAGAAGAGGCGAAAAAACTATTCAATGACGCGCAAAAGTATCTTAAGGATATAATCGATTATAAGATAGTCACAGCAAAAGGAGTACTGGGATTGTTTCCGGCAGCCTCCTCAGGAGATGATGTTATTGTATATGATGGTAATGAACCGGGAAAAGTAAATACAGTTCTCAGGTTCTTAAGAAATCAGGAAGTAAAAGAAAGTGGCGTACATAATCTCTGCCTGTCAGATTTTATTGCACCGGAGGCATCAGGCGTTAAAGATAATATCGGAGCTTTCGCAGTATCTGCCGAAATCAACGAGGACACACTGAAACGATATAAAGGTGATGATTATTCAATTATAATGGTCCGGATACTGGGTGACAGAATTGCTGAAGCCTGTGCCGAGCTTATTCATGAAATGATCAGGAAAGACTATTGGGGATATTCCCCGGAAGAACATCTGACTATGGATGAACTTTTTAAATCAAAATACAGAGGGATAAGGCCAGCTCCCGGATATCCTGCATGTCCTGACCATACTGAAAAACAAACACTTTTTGATCTTCTTGAAGCACAGAAAAGGATAGGGGTGGTACTGACAGAAAGTTTTGCTATGATACCTGTATCATCAGTATGTGGATATGTTTTTTCCCATCCGCAATCTTCCTATTTTAACCTGGGCAAGATAGGTCATGACCAGCTCAAAGATTACGCAAAGAGAAAGAATATTAAAATAGGTGAGGCTGAAAAATGGCTTGCACCAAACTTGTGAAATAAATAATTAAAATGACTGTATTAGAGAAAATTAACAATGCAAAAGGTCCGCTTTTTACTTTTGAGCTTCTGCCACCACTCAAGGGGCATAGTATAGAAAGAACATATGCAGCAATTGACCGGTTAATAGAATTTGAACCGGCATATATAAACTTTACGTCTAACAGGAACGAAACTATATTCAGGGAACGTCCCGACGGTTTACTCGAAAAACGGGTGGTACGTCTTCGCCCGGGAACAATTGCTCTTGCTGCGGCTGTCAAATACAAATACAATATTCCTGTCGTTCCCCATATACTTTGCGGTGGATTTACTAAGGAAGAGACAGAAAACGTCCTTATAGAAATGAAATTTCTGGGTATAGATGATGTGCTGGCACTGCGGGGCGATCCTCAGAAGGGAAGCAGGACATTCATACCGGAAAAGACCGGACATACATATACCTATCAGCTGGTAGAACAGATTGCTGGTATGAACAGGGGTAAATATCTTGAGGATACACTCGAAAGTGCAGAACCGACAAATTTCTGTATCGGTGTTGCCGGCTATCCGGAGAAACACTTCGAATCACCAAACAGGCTGATGGATATTGAATACCTGAAAATGAAAATTGATGCAGGGGCACACTATATTGTGACTCAGATGTTTTTTGATAATAACCGTTTCTGCCGGTTCAGGGACGAGTGCAAAAAAGCTGGTATTACTGTTCCCATCATACCCGGTATAAAACCGATTTCCGCTCTTAATGATATAAGGCTACTGCCTCAGACATTTCATATAGATCTTCCGAATGATCTTTTTTCAGCTATCAGTAAATGCAAAACTGATGCTGAAGCACGGGAAGCAGGAATTGAATGGGCAACAAGCCAGTCAAAAGAACTTATAAAACTTGGAGTGCCAGGAATTCACTACTACACACTGGGCAGATCAGATAATGTCGCCAGAATCGTGAAGGCGTCTTTCTGACCCCCTCTCATGCTTCGCAGGATCTCTCCACCTGCTGGCGGTGGAGAGAAAGCATCTACCTAAATGATTATCTCTCCTATGACAATGGATTATCCCCCCTATCAGGGGGGACAAAGGGGGGTAGTTTCACTCAGTGTGGCGGTCAAATATTCAGAGGAGGCATTACCCTCCTGAACGCTCTTATATGCTCAGGTGTTGTTCCGCAGCATCCTCCGATGATATTTGCACCCGACTTTATTAGCTCCGGCACATAAGACGCCATCATCTCAGGAGATTCACGGAATATGGTTTTCCCATCTATATATTCTGGTGCACCCGCATTTGCCTGGATGATCATAGGTATATCTTTATCATATGACCTGATAGCTTTTGCGACTCCCGTCATCTCTTCAATGCCGTTTCCACAGTTTGAACCAATTATATGTGTACCTGCCTCTTTCATTGAATTGATCATTTCTTCGGGAGAGACACCCATCATTGTCCTGTATTCACCTTCCGGTGTTTTTGAAAAAGTCATTGTGACGGCTACAGTACATGAAGTATTCTCTCTGGCAGCCTTAACTGCGATCGCAGCCTCTTCAATAGCAGTCATGGTTTCAACAATAATAATATCAGCACCCCCTTTTTCAAGGGCAATGGCCTGTTCCCTGAATGCATCATACCATTCTTCTTCTGTTACATCACCCATCAGAAGCATTTTGCCGGTCGGACCAATGGAGCCTGCAACATATCTGTCTTTGCCGGCTGCTTCACGTACAATTTCTGCTGCAGATTGATTAAGCTCTGAAACCTTGTCTCCCAGACCGTAATATGAAAGCTTAAAGACATTTCCACCAAAGCTGTTGGTAGCAACTATCTCAGAGCCGGCATCGAAGTAGGATCGTGCAATATCAAGCACTTCTTTCCTTCTGGTTATATTCCATAGTTCAGGACATTCCCCCGGCTGAAGACCTTTTGCCTGGAGCATGGTTCCTAAAGCGCCATCAGAAAGAATAACTCTTTTATTTTTAAGTTTATCCAGAATATTCATTTATTAAATATTTAAAATTACTACCGATGTGTTGAATTCTATTCTAAATCAATTTTGTTATCTGTGTCAACTTTAATGAAGTTTTGGCATAAATGAGAAAAAAAGTTTCCCCTCCTATAAAAGGGGGGGGAAACTTGATCCATTCCAGCAATAAGAAAAACTAAGAAAAAGTTTCAGCTGATGGCCTTCTGGATTAATACATCAATTCAATTAAAAAATTACCTTCTTTGCGCTCTTGTCTGAACTATTATGGAAAATGTTTTCAGCTTTTGCTTTGCGTTCTTTGCAGTTTATAAACTCTTATAGTTTAAAAGCTTTTTTGATTTTATCTACATAATCAAGCTTTTCCCATGCAAAGAATTCAACTTTCTTCTGGTAAACAGTCTTCCCGTTTCCGTTTAACTGTACTCTTTTACTACCTGGAACCTTATAATAAACATCAACCTTTTTGGTATAGCTTTCCTTGCCGAAGTGACCATAAGATGCCGTTGACATAAACACAGGGTTCTTCAGTCCGAATCTCTGGACGATTGAATACGGTCTCATATCGAATATCTTATTGATCTTCTCAGCGATCTCCCCGTCGTGCATGATCTTGCCTTTGGCATCCTTCACTTTGGCAGTACCATTTGTATTTACATATAAGCCAACTGGTTGAGCAACTCCAATTGCATAAGCTACCTGTATCAGAGCCTGATCGCACACTCCGGCTGCTACCATATTTTTTGCTATATGACGTGCAGCATAAGCAGCAGACCTGTCCACTTTGGATGAGTCCTTACCAGAAAATGCACCACCGCCATGAGCCCCATGACCACCATAAGTATCTACAATAATCTTTCTGCCTGTAAGTCCTGTATCACCATGAGGCCCACCGATAACGAATTTTCCTGTAGGATTTACCAGAAGCTTGAAATTTTTTTCAAAAAGTTTCTGAACTCTTGCAGGAAGATTTTTCTTTATGCGAGGGATCAATACCTTTCTGATATCCTCTGCGATCTTATCCTGCATAGCTTTTTCAGCAACTTTTTCAGCAGCAGCAGTTTTGTTTTTTGGAACGACAAACTCATCATGCTGTGTACTGATAACGATTGTATCTATTCTAACAGGATTGTTATTATCATCATATTCAACAGTAACTTGTGATTTGCTGTCAGGGCGCAGATATTTCATCTGTTTACCTTCTCTCCTTATTGCGGCAAGTTCCTGTAAAAGAAGATGTGCCAGATCAATTGTGAGAGGCATATAGTTATCCATCTCCCTGCAGGCATATCCGAACATCATACCCTGGTCGCCAGCTCCCTGCTCTTCAGGTTTTTCCCTTACAACACCCTGACGGATATCGCTTGATTGCTCATGAATTGTAGAAATGACTCCGCAGGAATCACAGTCAAAGCGGTATTCTGCTTTTGTATAACCAATATTCCTGACAACTCCCCTGGCTGTTTCCTGTACATCTACCCAGCCATCCGTCCGGACTTCACCGCCACACACAACAAGGCCTGTTGTGACAAAGGTCTCGCAGGCAACTTTTGACTCCGGGTCCCATTTGAGGAACTCATCAAGTAATGCATCTGATATCTGATCGGCAACCTTATCCGGGTGCCCTTCTGAAACTGATTCTGAAGTAAATAAATATCCCATTATTAATAAATTAAGTTTAATTGTTTAACAAATAATGTGGAGATTGGTTGATTGAAAAACCTGAATGGACAGCGTTTTAGCATTTTTTCCAGTGGTTGCAATCAGCACAAATTTCTCCACAATCAAATACAGTACAAAGCAAGTAAAAAAATATATAACAAACAAATGTATCAGTTTGTTAGATGACGGAAGACTTCTTCAAGATTATTTTCCTTCTTTTGAAGTGAAAGGACTGTTAGTTTGTTAGTTACGGCATATGAGAAAATCTGGGATCTGATATCATTTTTACCTGCAGATTCGATCTGCCAGAGATTATCCTTTAGGTGAAGAACACCTGTTACATCGGGAATGCTCCTCAGATTTGTTTCATCGGGTTGCCTGTCAAATTCAACGGTTATTATCTGAACTGTCCCATGAAGCCTGGAATAGATATTATTCTTTTCTTCATCTGCTTTAATAATGCCATGGTCAATTATTATGATCCTGTCGCAAATGGCTTCAACTTCCTGCATGATGTGGGTGGAGAATAGTACAGTTTTTTTTCTTCCGGCCTCTTTAATCAGATTCCTGATTTCAACTATCTGATTTGGATCAAGTCCGCTTGTTGCCTCATCAAGAATTAATACATCAGGATTATGTATCAGTGCCTGTGCCAGACCTACTCTTTGACGAAATCCCTTTGAAAGGGCCCCGATCTTTTTATTTTGTTCAGGAATGAGTCCTGTAACTTCAATAATTTCATCTATCGCCTTTCCTTGCTCATTGCCCAGCTTATAAACTGATGCAACGAAGCTTAGGTATTCTCTTATAAACATATCAGGATAAAGTGGATTGTTTTCAGGAAGATACCCGATCCTTTTCCTTACTTCAATGTTGTCATCGCCTATATCACAACCATTAACAAATACTTTTCCGGATGAGGGAGGCATGAATCCGGTAATGATCTTCATCATTGTCGATTTTCCCGCACCGTTCGGTCCAAGGAATCCAACTATTTCTCCTGATTTGACTTCAAAGGATATATTATCAAGTGCTTTCTGATCTCCATAAAGCTTTGATACTCCCCTGACTGAGACAGACATAAATTTCCTGTTAAAAATCAACCATACATAAACTGCCCAACCTTGGCAAATGAGGATCTCGGATTAACACAGCATACCGGTATTTTTGAACTGTTTGCTATGATTTCCTGTTCCTCGGCACCCATCATATAATCAGCAAATGTAATATTCTTGGTGGTCATAATAAGGATCAGGTCTGCCTTGATCTGCTGGGCAAACTCAATCGTTTGCTTTGCAAGTTCCCCTTTTGGAAGCTCGTGGAGCTCATATTCTATATTGTTCTGAATGAAATACTTTATTGCAAAATTCAGATTAATATTTGTTTTCTTTATTAAGGACGGGTCTGTTACACCAGGTTCAAGTATGTGGATCTTTGAATCAAAATACTTACCCATAAAAATGGCCATTTTTATCTTTTCCTTGTTCTCATTCCTGAAATCAACGGGGAAAACAATATTATGATACCTTTCCTGGTCTGCAGGAGAATCCTGAACCACAATAAATGGGATCTTTGATTTAACTATTACTTTCAACGCCCAGCTCCCGGTAAGTTTCTGCATACCTTTAATCCCGTGTGTTCCCATCACAACAAGACTTGCATCGCGATCGTGTGCAAATTGTGTGATAGCCGTGAAGATGCTTCCCTTGACTATCTGAGGTTCTACCTGAAGACCGTATTTTTTTGAGTTTTCTTCGGCAACCCTGGTCAGATGGGTTTTCCTCGAAGCTTCATCAGTATGGCTTATCTTGGAATCAACAATGTGAAGGAGACATATTTCGTTCCCAACCATCCTGCTTATCTTCGCAGCGTGTGCCAGAGCAAATTCAGCAACAGCCGTAAAGTCCCAGGGTACTATTATTACTTTCTGATGTTCTTCTTTTTTCGGTTGTTCTTCCATTTTGATCTTGTGTTACTTATCCAGCGTAAAGTTATTCAGATTTTAATAATTATCAAACGGATTATCGTGGCCAATATTATCCTGAGCATGTTTGCAGTTTCTCACTTCTTTTATTTTATTTTAAATTAACCCGGAAACAGCCGCATCCGTACAAAAATGGTGCCATTTTAATGGTGCAATCAGATACTTTTAAAGCTGAAAATCAGTTTAATTACCAGAAAGATAAGATAAATGTCACTTTCAGCAACATTTTATTATTTTTGCAGATGTATTTTTTTTGAAAGAAGAGATTTATGAAACGAATTAAGATCAAAGAATTATTATCCTCATCTCCGGTAGGATCTGATGTTACGGTTAAGGGCTGGGTTAGAACCAAGAGAGGAAATAAGAATATAGCCTTTATTGCACTCAATGACGGCTCTACAATCAATAATATTCAGGTAGTGGTTGATATACCCGATTTTGATGAAAATCTTCTTAAAGATATTTCAATAGGTGCCTGTATTTGTGTGAAAGGAAAACTCGTTGAATCACACGGGCAGGGACAGGCTGTAGAACTTAATGCAAAGGAGATATTCCTATATGGAAAAGCAGATGCAGATACATATCCCTTGCAGAAAAAAGGTCATTCAATGGAATTCATGAGAGAAATCGCTCACCTGAGGTTCAGGACGAATACTTTCGGAGCGGTATTCAGAATCCGTCATGCAATGGCATTTGCCATTCACAAGTATTTCAATGATAAAGGATTCTTTTATCTCCATACTCCGATAATCACCGGAAGCGATACTGAGGGTGCCGGTGAAATGTTCCACGTTACAACAATGGATCTGAACAACATTCCTAAAGGAGAAAATAAGACCGTTGATTACTCTACTGATTTCTTCGGAAAAGAGACAAACCTTACCGTTTCCGGTCAGCTTGAGGGTGAACTTGGTGCTATGGCACTGGGAGATATTTATACCTTCGGACCGACTTTCAGGGCAGAGAATTCAAACACTCCACGCCATCTTGCGGAATTCTGGATGATCGAACCTGAAATGGCGTTTTATGATATCCGCGATAACATGGATCTTGCAGAGGACTTCCTGAAATACCTCATTCGCTATGCCCTTGATAATTGTAAAGAAGATCTTGAATTCCTGAACAGCATGATCGATAAAAACCTGCTCGAGAGGTTGAATTTCGTGATCAGTAACGAATTCGTAAGGCTTTCCTATACTGAAGCAGTTGATATACTTACGGCAGCTGACAGAAAATGGGACTATCCTGTGGGTTGGGGAAGAGATCTTCAGGCAGAACATGAAAGATATCTCGTTGAACAGCATTTTAAGCGGCCTGTGATTCTCACCGATTATCCAAAAGAGATAAAAGCCTTTTATATGAAGCAGAATGATGATGGAAAAACCGTAAAGGCGATGGATGTACTTTTCCCGGGCATAGGTGAAATTATAGGAGGATCGCAGCGTGAAGAGATATATGAGAAGCTGCTTGCAAGGATAAGGGAAATGAAACTGAAAGAACAGGATTATTGGTGGTATCTGGAAACACGAAAATATGGAACTGCTCCTCATAGTGGTTTCGGACTTGGATTTGAAAGACTTATTCTCTTTATCACAGGTATGTCAAATATCCGGGATGTCATACCGTTCCCGCGTACACCCAAGAATGCTGAATTCTAGAACTTTCTAAACTTTTGTTGAACGGACAGAATGTTAAGGCAAAAATTACAGCAAAAGTTACTCCAGAAGTTATCTCCTCAGCAGATCCAGATGATCAAGCTGCTGGAGATCCCTACGCTACAGATCGAACAACGTATAAAGAAAGAACTCGAGGAAAACCCGGCTCTCGAAGAGGGTGCAGATGAGGATGAAAAGAATCTCGACGAGCAGGTGCAGGAGGATGAGGAATTTGAAGAGAAAGATAAGGATCAGGAAGAGTTTACTATTGATGATTATATTGATGATGACGAGATCCCTGAATATCGTCTTCAGGCCGGAAACTATAGCAGGGACGATGATAAAAGAATGGAGATCCCATTTTCCGCAGGTTCATCATTCCATGAAAATCTTGAATCACAGCTTATCCTGAGAGAACTTACCGATAAACAAAAAATACTTGGTGAGTACATCCTTGGTAACATAGATGAAGACGGGTATCTGAGAAGAGAGCTGACAAATATTGTCGATGACCTGGCATTCCTTCAAAATATAAATGCAACGGAGGAAGAACTTGAAGAAGTGCTGGAAATAATTCAGGATCTGGAACCTGCAGGAGTCGGAGCCAGGTCACTCAGGGAATGTCTTCTGCTACAGATTAAAAGACGTGATCAGACAGTTCCGGCAGTAAAGCTTTCTGAAACAATTCTTGAAAACTACTTTGAGGAATTCAGTAAAAGACATTATGATAAAATAATCGGAAGACTTAATATCTCCGAAGAAGAACTGAAAACCGTAATTGATGAGATCCTTAAGCTTAGCCCAAAACCTGGAAGCGCATACGGAGACAGCTATAGCAAAACTGCACAACAGATAATACCCGATTTTATTCTGGAACTCACTGAAGACAGTTTTGATCTTCATCTCAACTCAAGAAACCTTCCTGAACTGAGGCTTAGTAAGGCATATAATGAAATGCTTCAGTCATACAGCAGGCAGAAGAATACAAAAAAAGAAATGAAAGATGCCGTTCTTTTCGTCAAGCAGAAAATAGACTCGGCAAAATGGTTCATTGATGCAATAAAGCAGAGGCAAAACACTCTTCTTATTACAATGAATGCCATTCTCAAATATCAGGAAGAATATTTTATTGAGGGTGATGAGACAAAACTAAAGCCAATGATACTGAAGGATGTGGCTGAAATGACAGGCCTTGATATTTCAACTGTATCAAGAGTTGCAAACAGCAAATACATCCAGACGCATTTTGGAATATTCCCGCTTAAATTTTTCTTTTCTGAAGGTCTGCAAACCGATAGCGGTGAAGAAGTCTCAACACGTGAAATCAAAAGAATTCTTCAGGATTGTATTGATAATGAGGAGAAAAGAAGGCCATTGACTGATGAAAGGCTTACTGAGATACTCCAGGAAAAAGGATACCAGATTGCCCGAAGAACAGTTGCTAAATACAGAGAACAGCTTAATATACCGGTTGCCAGACTTAGAAAGGAGATTTGATGGAATATAATAACCAGAACAACGCACTTAAAAAAACTGCAAGAATAATTTCTGTTGCTTTTCATCCTCTCCTGATGCCACTTTACGGGATGCTGATAATTTTTACAGCTCCGACATTTTTCTGGTATGTTCCGATGAGGATAAAACTAACTCTCCTCCTGATAGTTATAACAGATACCATATTGATCCCTGTATCGTTACTGCCCTTTTTTATGCACAGGAACATCATAAGGTCCTGGTTCCTGGAGACAAGAAAAGAAAGGATTGCCCCACTGATAACGGTCTCGATCTGTTATATTGTCACTTCATACATTTTCGTAAGTCTGCAGATCCCAATTTTCATTAAAGCATATATCCTTTCAGCTACAGTTGTAGTGATTTGTGTTACTGTCATAAACATATGGTGGAGAATATCTGTCCACTCGGTTGCTGCCGGAGCCCTTCTGGGTATAGTCTTCATGCTATCAGTTATTATGGGAGTATCTCTTACATGGTTTCTCTTACCCGTGCTCCTGCTGACCGGAATGATCCTTACTTCCAGATTATTTCTTAATTCACACAATTCCCTGGAAGTCTATTCGGGTTTTCTTTGTGGATTTGCAGGGATCAGCCTGCTAATACTGATCTTCTAACACTTCTGCTAATACTGCATTCAGGAGTGCAGTGCTTCTGTTGTATATCCAGTCAGGTATTTTGTTGACCCTGTACCCGGTAATTGTTTCTGAGTTTAACTCTTTCTGGGTTGTATAACTGAACCACCCTTTTTCAGAAAGGTATTCAGCAAGATATTCCTGCTCTGTCTGTCCATAGGTTGGAACCAGCAATGCACTCTTTTCAAGGCTTATAAGTTCCATGATTGTCGTATAGCCTCCCCGGCAGATTATCCTGTCACATTCTAATATCAGATCCCTGGTCATTTCCCTGTCTGGATGACTCATAAATTCTATTTTCCCTTCTGAATATTTATCAACCGTTCCACCTGGATTTCCTTCAAGGATTATTGAAGGAAGACCGGCGTCATCTAATAGCTTTCTGATCCTTTGCTTAAATATTGATCGCTGAGGTTCAGGACCGGAAAGGATTACAAGATGTTTCGATGAGGTGGAATGAGGTTTGTGATCATTTCCACCAAATCTTGACAGGATTCCTGTATATCTTACATTATCCGGTATTTTCATACCATGTGATAGTTCCCCGGACAGATTGATTTCCTCCTGAAGATCCGGGACAAAGCAATATGAATATTTTTTTATTACCCATCTGATGGCAAAAACTCCGGTAAACTCAAGGAATCTGAATGGTCGGGGAAACCTGATTCTGAGCTGATGTGTGACAAAAATGCTCTTAATTTTTTTGTTCCATAACCCGACCCTGTTATCGCTAATTACAATATTAATCGAATAATCCCTGATGATTTTCCTTAATTTATAATGCTCTGATACAGAGTGATAAATAAGGACCGGTGACTTCAGCAATATCGTTAAATATTGCGGAAGGTACCGTGAATACCTTATTCTGAATCCGGGGAACTCTAAAAAGGATGCTTTCGGAAACTCTTTCCTTAAAAAATTCAGATGTTCATTTCCTGCACCAAAATAAATATTCTGGTTAAGTTCATGGAGTCTTCTGGCAAGAGGTATCATGCGCCCGGCATGGCCCAGACCCCATTCAAGGGGACAAATAAGTATATTTCTTTTTATATTCAATATCAGCCTGATACCTGGGTCCTGATCCCAAGCTTTTCAACCTGTTTGGCAATATTCTTCAGCTCTTCATGTGGTACTTTGCCCAGAGATCCGCCTTCAGGAGTATCTCTGGAAATTGTGTATATCATTACCTCTTCCGGCTTGATTTTTGCGAGTGCTTCCAGCCAGGCATCAACCTCTTCTTTTGTTGTATTATCGACTATTTTCCCATTGAAATTCCCTCTCAGAAACAAAGTCTGAATGATTAGATTCCCTTTGAATTTTGATAGGTTTTCAATAAGTTCATCAACCCTGACATTCACCCTTGGCTGATTATGAGTATGTATTGTAAGCTCAAAGGCTGAGTCAAGCTTCAGAATATTCTGGTCAACCTTAAGCAAGGCATCCTTAACTGAAGATTTTGTTATCATCGTTGAGTTTGACAATACTGCAATTTTTGTCTCAGGAAAAAATTTGTTTCTCAGCAGTATACTGTCATTAATTATTCCCGGGAATTCAGGGTGCAGGGTTGGTTCTCCGTTTCCTGCGAAAGTAATTACATCCGGTTTCTGGTTTTTAACCTTCATCTCCTGCAGCTTTGAGGCAAGAGCTTCATATACTTCGGAACGGGAAGGGAGATAACCACCCTCTTTTTCCACCGCCTGCGACCAGCCACATTCACAATAAATACAGTTGAAATTACATACCTTTTTCCCTCTGGGAAGAAGATTGATCCCTAATGAAACGCCCAGCCGTCTGCTTTTTACAGGGCCAAATATTATTTTGTCAAATAAAAAAGTTCCCATTCATATTTTTCCTTTCAGAGGCTAAAATTACTATAATAATTAAATAGGGGATAGGGAGAAAGATTTTTATATCGCAGAGAGCGCATAGTCCGTTGGCTTCTGTCAATTTATGTGGGTTTCATTTGTCACTTGCCTCTTAAGTGACCAACTCAATTGCCGTTGGCTTTAGCCAACGGATCATAGTCTCCCCCCACATCCCCTGGGACTTTAGTCCCAATGCTTATCAGGCTCATACTTTTTGATCAATTTGGGCTAAAGCCCGATAAATGATGTGATCCTCATACCGTTGGCTAAAGCCACCGGCAATTGAAGCCAACGACAAATCAATTTATTTTCATATAAGCCTTTTCACAGTGGTAGGCGGTAATATTCTGAGATTCACAAGATCAGCATCCTTTATCAGAACCAACCCGGGTTTTTTTCCTGGCTCTATACTTCCAAAGCTGTTTTCCTCTCCAAGAGCTATTGCACCATTTAGAGTAGCCCATCTAATGAGTTTCCCAAGAGGTACTTCAGGAAAATGATCCTGCAGGGTTTTCATTTCTCCGATCATGCTCAGTGATTTATTTGAAGCCAGACTGTCAGTCCCTATAACAATGTTGCATCTTTCTTCATCGAGAAGGTCAGCAGGAGGGACCCTGTTCTCAATATATAGATTGGAATTGGGACAGAGACACCAGAAGATACCTTTCCGGTTCTTTAAGCCATTGATATGCTCCTTTTTAATAAAAGTGTTATGTACGAGCAACAGATTTCCGGATGTGGTTATCTCATTTAAAACGGCAGATACATGATCTTCCGGAATATTCAGATCCGAAAAAGGTAAAAGGAATTTTCTATAGGCATCCATAAGCGGACCAGATTGAGACTTTAGCAATTGTTCCTCTCCGGCCGATTCGAGAAAATGAACTGAAGATATTCTATTTGATTCACTTTGCTTTTTTATTAGTCTTAATAACTCAAGCGAAACAGAATACACAGAATGCGGGACAATAAAATACGGAAGTTCCATCTCCCCGGCTTTATTGCCAACATCCGTGATCTCATTCATTCTTTTTTCTGCCCTCGATGAGTCGATACCAAAAACCTCAAGGAGAGATATATATTTTATATTGCTTTCTTTCTTCCGGGAAAATGTAGACTCATCATTACAAATATCAGCACATAATACAACTCCTTCATTTAGCAGTTCTTTGTCAGCTTCCCGGATGGCCTTTGACTTATCGCTATTGACTGAATTTCTTGAAAGACTGATGTTTGCGAGGAAATCCGGCAATCCGTTACCAGAAGGAATTACATTTTTTAAATATGATAATTCAAGATGACAATGGCAATTTACAAATCCCGGGATTATAATGCCGTTGTGAAATTCAACCGAGTGTTTTTCCCTTATTATTCCGCTGTTATCTTCAACATTAATAATTGTACCATCATCCTCTGTTACAATTATACCCCTTTTAACAGGAGATGAGGTATTTGTGAAAATATACTGGGCAGAAAAGAACTTCATTTTGTTTCAGCCTTTCGGAGGATTATGTCTTCTATTGAAGCATGTTTTTGCCAGTTTCCTTTCTTTGTATCACTGTTAAGAAGCCAGCCACCAACATATTTAAAGGTTGTGTCAGTAAGTCTTTTAGATAAGGAATAAGAGTGATTCTTGCTGTCCTTTGGCAAGGTTACTTCATCCCATAAGATCCTGTTTTCATTTTTTGAGCTGTCACTATTCCAGAAAAATACTGTAACTCTGGGATTAAGGCTTTTATCATCACGGTAAATTTTTGCCGAGAATTCTATAAAATATGTCCCCGTGTCTTTTACTTCAATTTTAAACCAGACAGGATCCCGGGATCCCATCTCAGGAAAATTAAGGAATGTATTCTTATTCCATAAATTGTTCTTATTCTGATTCCTGAATGTAATTTCCTTTTCAATCAGGGCCTGTTTTTCGCTGAGCCTGATCAGCACCTGGTCAAATATATTTTCAAGTTTTTTAGGCTTAATATCAAAATAGTAGTGCATTGTTTTATCCAACCTCTCCTTTGTAAAACCATGCTTTGTAATAACATCAATCTGATTGAGAGTGGAGTCTTTTGTGGAAAACATTGTCTTGATCGAAGGATATACCAGTAAAGCGTCGCCGAGATACAGATCAGTAAGTAAATCAACAAGATCCTTTTCCGGTATCAGTATGTTTTTTACATTATTGCTCCGGCAGGAAGGAAACAGGATTATTGTTATAAGAAAAATTATTAAAGCATTTCCTGATTTATTCATATTGCAATTAGCTTTTTCCGGGTTTATTCTCAGTTAAGTATTTTTTTGTAAGGAACCTTACAGGATACCAGGCAGCCCAGTAACCTATCAATAAAACAATTGCTGGCACTATGATAAAATCCCGGAATTTAAGGATCACCGGATATGACTTCATAATAAGCACCTCGCTGTTAAGTTTAATAAGACCAAACCTGTGCTGGATCCAGCAGACGGTAAATCCGAGTATCATACCTGCGAGTGCCCCCATGATAGAGATAAGCCAGCCTTCAAAGATGAATATTTTCCTTATCAGGTCATTGTTCGCACCCAGGCTTTTAAGAATCTCTATATCACGTTCCTTCTCTATTATCAGCATTGTCAGTGATCCGATGATATTAAATGATGCAATAACAATGATAAGAGTCAGTATAAGAAAGATCACCAGCTTTTCAGAACGCATCACTTTATAAAAGATCTCCTGTTGCTGTATGCGGTTTTTTATGATATAGTCATTCCCGAAGATTTTTTCCACCTCCCTTCTGACAGATGGTTCCTCTTTGTAATTATTCAACTTGATCTCAATTGCACTGATCTCATTGTCATATTCGAGAAGCTCACGGCAAAAATCGAGCGGAATAAAAAGATATTTGGAATCATATTCCTGTTCAATTTCAAATATTCCGGACGGAAATAAATATCTGTGTATAAGTGAATTTTCAGAATTGACACTATTACTACCGGTCCGTCTTGGAACATATATTGAGAGCGGTGTAATGAAATTGATATTGGCACCAAGATACCTGGCGACTCCATATCCCAGAACAGCTCTTGGCTGGCCACTCTGTGTTTTGAGTGTGAAATCTCCATCAACCATCGAACTGTCTATACCTGAGACATTTATATAATTATCATCAACACCTTTGATAGTTGCTAATGACTGTTTATCGCCATACGTCAGTGCTGCATTATCTTCAAGTGTTGTGGAAAAGGCGTAAATTCCTTTTACCTGAGATAATCTGACGAGAGATGCTGAATCAGGTATAAATACCTTGCCTTTTACGGAAGTAATAGTGATATCCGGATCGAATGTATTGAAGATCTTGTTTATCATGTCTTCAAGTCCATTGAAAACGGATAGTATTACAATGAGTGCCATCGTTCCCACGGCAACTCCGGCAACAGAAACAGCCGAAATCACATTTATCGCATTCCTCGATTTTTTTGCGAACAGATATCTCTTTGCTATGTAAAAAGACAGTTTCACATTATTTGTTTGCTATGACCAGCAACCCGGTTCCTTTTTCATTCAGAGAATAAAGATCGATAAAATTAAGGATTAAGCAGAACGGGAAGAAGACCAGGTAATAAAATGGCAGAAGAACGAAGAAGAGATATGATCTGTTGATCATTTTGATAGGATACTTCATTGAAAGATTCCAGGAGATAGTTCCTGCTGTACCATAAGTGTAAAGTAACTCTATAGCCCTGAAACCGGCGGTTCTGAGTTTCTTCTCCATATCCGCTTTTGAATAGCCATCCCTTACATGTTCATCAATAAATGAATGGTCATTATGATGGTGTACATCAGACCCTCCCTGATCAGAAGGGGTTGATATCATCAGGATTCCGTTATCTTTCAGGGAGTTATAGAAATTGGCAAAAACAACTTCATCCTGCTCTATGTGTTCCATTACATCTACTGTAAGAACGAGATCATAAATGGACCTTTCACCCAGAATTGTCAGATCTGCGGTTTCAAATTTCACCCTGTTCTGCCTGTTGGTCTTTTTAATAAAGTTGCTGCAATCTTCAATCTGCTCCTTATTAATGTCAACAGCTTTTATTTCCCAGCTTTTTCTCAGGCTGCTCATCCCCCAGGTATATTGTCCGAAGCCACAACCGGCATCGAGTACTTTCGAATTTTCAGGAAGGCCTGAGGCAATCTTTCTTAATGCTTTTTTTACATGCCACGTGCGCAGCAGAAGAAGATCAAGCAGAAGAAAGAAGGACTTTCTTAATATGACTGATCTTGTAAATAGGGTGCCAAGTGACTTTTTAATTGGTTCGTATTGCATGTCAGTCAGGATTTCAATAGCTTGTCAATATTGTCAATATAATCCAGACTATCATCAATGAAAAATGCAATCTCAGGAACAATCCTGAGCTGAGTTCTTACCTTTTGTCCCAGTTCAAATCTGATTTTAGGTATATGTTCCTTGTATGTATTAAGCACTTCATTCTGATTTGTTGAAGGAAAGATACTCAGGAATACTTTTGCGAATGAGAGGTCAGGACTGACCCTTACAATGGTAATGGATACAAGCTTTCCCGGAGCCAGCTCCTTATTGTTTCTTAAAAAAATATCTGCAAGCTCTTTCTGAATAAGCCTTGATACTTTTTTTTGCCTGGTAGATTCCATTTTCTTTAAATTAAGATGCGACAAAGGTACTAAAAAAGGCGAAACGCAGTGAAGCGAAGAATCCGGTTCCGATTTATCGGGACGAGCTCACCGAAGGTAATCCGGTAAATTATATCGATGTAATATAATATAATATAATAGGAAATGGTTAGCCCCTTGCACCTTTGCGCCTTTACACCTTTACGCCTTTTTTATTACATTTGCGCATAATTTAATCACTGCATAGAATGGAGACAGTTGTAAGTGGGATCAGGTCAACAGGTAATTTACATCTTGGTAACTATTTTGGTGCAATCAGGAACTTTCTAAAGATGCAGACAGAAAATAACTGTTACTTCTTTATTGCAGATTATCATGCACTTACCACGCATCCAAAACCTGATGATCTTCATGGAAATATCAAACAGGTTCTCGCTGAGTACCTCGCATGCGGAATTGACCCTGAGATCGCAACAGTTTTTATTCAAAGCGATGTTCCCGAAGTCACAGAACTTTACCTGCTCCTTAATATGAATGCTTATGTCGGGGAACTTGAAAGAACAGCATCATTTAAGGAAAAAATACGGAATCAGCCCGATAATATTAATGCAGGACTTCTGACATATCCCGTCCTCATGGCTGCCGACATAATAATTCATAAAGCAAATAAAGTACCGGTTGGAAAAGACCAGGAACAGCACCTGGAAATGACAAGGAAGTTCGCAAGAAGATTTAACACGATGTATGGTGTAAATTATTTTCCGGAACCGGATGCCTATAATTTCGGCAAGAAACTGGTAAAGATTCCTGGTCTTGACGGAACAGGAAAAATGGGCAAGAGTGAGGGGAATGGGGTCTTTCTTTCCGATACACCAGCCGAGATCAGGAAGAAAGTCATGAGAGCAGTCACTGACTCAGGCCCGACAGAACCCAATCAACCCATGTCTGAGCCACTCAAAAACCTGTTTACTATTATGAATGTGGTTTCTGATCATTCTACTGTTCAGCATTTCAAGGAAAAATATGCTACCTGTGAAATACGTTATGGTGACCTTAAAAAACAACTTGCAGAGGATATCATTAAAGTTACCGAACCAATCAGGGAGAAGATCAATGAGATCTATTCTGATAACAAGTACC
>JAHEYW010000027.1 GCA_023251395.1 Bacteroidales bacterium | reverse complement strand
TGACATAACATTAGTGAATGTATTGAGAATAACCTTGTTACTTGTGGTCATTGAAGGTCTTAGGTCAGCATCTGTTTCGGCTAATTTTATCAGAACCTCAAACACTTTAGAATCGGAATTTGGCAACTTATCTCCAATATTTGATACCTTATAAACACTTCCCTTATATGATTTATTCGGGAAAGCATCAACAGACAATGTGGCTTTCTGGCCCTTTTTTATTTTAAATATATCGATCTCACTTATATAAATTCTTGATAACATAGACCTCATGTCTGGAATTGATGCAACAACCCTGTCAAATGAACTGATCTGTGATCCGGTCTTCCTTTTTTGACCTCTCCAGTCTTTTTTATAAATAACCATTCCCTGACTCGGTGCAGTTATAGTGAAACTTGCAAGAATTTCCGCATAGTCATTTTTTCTCCTGGTAAATCTGGCAATGTTCTTTCTCTGGACTTCTATCTGGAACTTAGCATATGCGACATTCAGATAATATTTTTTTAATTTTTGTCCATAAGTCCTTTTTGCCTGATCATAATTGATTTCAGCTTCCCTGATTGTCATAGGGGGTTCAAACTTTGAATTTCGAAGTGTTATGGAATCCTGCTCCACAATAACTTTCTGATTCACAAGGTCATCCCTGTATCCTGCAAGTTGCACCGCAGTATCGAGAAGTTTAACATTCAGAGCTGTATTCAGCTGATCCAGTCTGTCAAGAATATCTTTAAGTGTATTTTCAAAATTCGATCTGTCAAGTTGTGCTACATAATCACCTTTATTCACATAAGTCCCTTCCGGAACAATATCCTGAATTCTGAGATCAGCTGCCCTGACTTCTCCTCTCTGGGCAATTTCAGGGCCAACAATATCAATCGAATTTTCAGCCTGTAAATCACCGGCCGTGCTAACTGAAACCTCAAAATCGCCTTCTGTTACTTCTGTATAAAGTGAGGCCATTCTCCTATTATCAGAGATCTTGTTAATTACTACAATGGCTGCAATTGACAGTAAAATAACGAGTATAGTAATTATTTGTCCTTTCTTCATGTAAAACCGCTTTCTTCTTTTCAAAAAAATATCAAATCCGCCGTGAAATTATTAAAAAAACAGGAGGTATTATATCTGAAATACAATATTTAACATCTATTAACATCAGCATTTTATGTAGAAGTGGAGTCTTGGAGTCGTGCGGTCGTGCAGTCGTGCAGTCGTGCAGCTGTGCGGTCGTGCTGTCGTGCTGTCGTGCAGTCGTTCTATCAGCTACCAGCTACCAGCTACCAGCTACCAGCCCTCTTCTCTCAGCTTTCATATAAAAACCCGGTCAATAAACGGGCATCGGATTTCAATGAACTTGGAACTATCAGCAATATTATTTAACTTTCGTGATCGTTAACGAAAAAATATTTCAGAGTTAAGTTTTTAAATAAATTCATCCAAGCTTATGAAGACATTTATCAATAAAAATTTTGTTATTACGAACAGTACAGCAGAAAAGCTATATCACAGTTTTGCTGCTGATCATCCGATAATTGATTTTCACTGCCACCTCTCTCCTCAAATGATTGCAGAAGACCGCCAGTTTAACGATCTGGGTGAAATATGGCTCGAGGGAGATCATTATAAATGGCGTGCGATGAGAATAAACGGCATTCCTGAAAAATACTGTACCGGGAAAGCATCAAATAAAGAGAAATTTGACAAATATGCTGAAACAGTTCCTTCATCTATCAATAATCCACTCTATCACTGGACACATCTGGAACTGGCTCGTTACTTCAATATATATGATCTTCTGTCACCGAACACAGCAGATAAGATATTCAACCAGGCCTCTGAAATGCTGCGATCCAAAGAATTCAGTACCAGGAACCTGATCCGTATGATGAAAGTGGAGACCATCTGCACAACGGATGATCCTGTTGATAATCTTGAATTTCATATTCAGCTGCATAAATCATTTGAGATACCTGTATTCCCGACATTCAGACCTGATAACTTCATAAAGATTGAAGACCCGGTAAAATACAAAGCATACATTTCAAAGCTTGAAGATGTTACAGGTTCTTCGGCCGGTAATTTTTCAGCCCTGATAGAAGCTATTGACAAGCGGCATGCCTTCTTCCATGAGCACGGCTGCCGTCTTTCAGACCATGGACTTGACAGATTCCCCTATTCTCCCTTCACACAGAATGGAGTCTATGCAGTCTACAAAAAGCTCCTTAAAGGGGAACCGGCAAATATCGACGAAACGGAAAAGTTCAAAACAGCAGTAATGTTTGAGATCTGCAAAATGAACCATAAACGTGGCTGGGTACAGCAATTCCATGTCGGTGCTATCAGGAATAATAATGCCAGACTCTTCAAGACGCTTGGTCCTGATACGGGATTCGATTCAATTGGAGTTTCACAGGATGCTTTCAGAATGTCAAAATTCTTGAGCCTGCTCGATGAATCAGATCAGCTTGCCAAATCAATTCTCTACAACCTTAACCCCGCTGACAACGAAATGATGCTGACAATGGCCGGAAATTTCAATGACGGTTCAACGCCTGCGAAGGTGCAATACGGGGCTGGATGGTGGTTCCTTGACCAGAAAACCGGAATGGAGAAGCACCTTAGAGACCTTTCGGCACTTGGTCTCCTCAGAAGATTTGTTGGAATGGTGACTGATTCAAGAAGCTTTCTTTCATACCCCAGACACGAGTACTTCAGAAGGATAGCCTGCAATTACATAGGTGAGGAGGTTGAAAAAGGACTAATTCCTGATGAAGATGAGCTTCTGAAACCTCTTATTCAGGGAATTTCATATATGAATGCAAAGGATTATTTCTCGTTTTCAAAATAGATCAAACATCTTCAGAAAATATCGAAAAACGTAAACATATGAATGAATTAAATCTTAAAGGTAAAGTAGCAGTCATCACCGGCGGAGCAGGTATAATATGTTCCGAAATGGCAAAATCACTTGCAAATCAGGGAGTTAAAACAGTAATTCTTGACCTGAACAAAGATGCTGCGGTGTCAGTAGCCCTGGCAATTGAAAAGGAGTTCAAGACTGCCTCAATCGGTGTTTCAGCAAATGTGCTGGATAAAACATCTTTACAGGCTGCAAAAAATGAAATAAATGAAAAATTTGGCCCGATAGATATACTTGTCAATGGCGCAGGAGGTAATTCGCCAGCTGCTACTACCAAACAGGAAAGAATGGAAGGAACAGGCAACAATAAGATGGAAGAGACTTTTTTTGGCCTCCAGACAGAAGGATTTGATAAGGTATTCGACCTGAATTTCAAAGGTACTCTCCTTCCAACAATGGTGTTTGCGACTGATATGATAACAAAGAAATCAGGTAACATCATTAATATCTCCTCAATGAATTCCTTCAGGCCACTTACCAAGATACCGGCTTATTCAGCTGCAAAAGCTGCCATAAATAATTTTACACAATGGCTCGCTGTGCATTTTTCCAAAACCGGTATCAGAGTCAATGCAATAGCTCCAGGATTCCTGCTTACAAACCAGAATCGTTTCCTTCTTATTGATGAAAAAACAGGCGAACTGACAGCAAGAGGAAAAAAGATCATTAACGGAACGCCAATGGAAAGATACTGTGTCCCGGAGGAGCTGACAGGAACGCTCCTTTACCTGGTATCAGACCTTTCCAGGTTCGTTACTGGTGTGGTGATTCCGGTTGATGGAGGATTCAGTGCGTACTCGGGAGTGTAGGAAATGGGCGCGCGGTGAGCCGTGCGGAGTACGCGGTGCTGGATACGAAGTCTGGTCTTCGGACTTCCTTCTTCCATATTCAAAGTTTAATGTTGAATACATAATAATTTAACAGAAATGATATATTTTAAAGCGGGTTCGGTAAATACGGTTTTGGACGCGGAGGATCTCAGAAAGGGGCTATTTATTGCTTTTGAAAAGATCGGTCCGAAGAAAAAGGTGATTGCGGTTCCTCCTGACCAGACAAGGATCCATTCAAAAGCCGGTGAGTTGACAAAATATATTTATGATTATTATGGAGATAATCTAAAGGATATTCTTCCTGCCCTCGGAACTCACACGCCAATGACTGATGAACAGATAGCTGCAATGTTCAAAGGAATTCCCAGGTCACTCTTCAGGGTTCATGATTTCCGTAAAGACTTTGTTACTGCGGGGACAGTTCCGGGAGACTTTGTATCAAAGATCACTAATGGTCAAATTGACTATTCATGGCCTGCTCAGCTGAATAAAATGATATTTAACGGTGGACATGATCTTATTCTTTCTGTTGGCCAGGTTGTACCTCATGAAGTGGCCGGAATGGCTAATTACAATAAAAATATTTTTGTTGGCACAGGAGGCGCTGAAGGGATAAATAAGAGTCACTTTGTAGGAGCAGTTTACGGTATGGAGAACCTAATGGGTAAAGCTGAAAATCCAGTGAGGTCACTTCTGAAATTTGCTTCTGAAAACTTCACCAATCATCTTCCGATTGTATACATACATACTGTTATTGGGCGCGATAATAGCGGGAAACTTGTAGCCAGAGGTCTTTTTATCGG
Source organism: Bacteroidales bacterium (assembly GCA_023251395.1). Taxonomy (GTDB): domain Bacteria; phylum Bacteroidota; class Bacteroidia; order Bacteroidales; family VadinHA17; genus LD21. The sequence goes on along the minus strand of JAHEYW010000027.1, from coordinate 16,456 downwards.
AGATGATGAGGAGGTATTCGGGCTTGCCGTCGATCTATCAGTGAAGGTAAACTTCACCATCCTTGATAATCCATTGAAAAAGGTTGTGGTTTATCTTGATCCCGATGAATTTAAGAGTACCTGGGTGGGTAACAAAAGTATTTACAGGACCCGCATGGCCATGGCTGATAACGGGGAGATAATTGTACTTGCTCCCGGACTAAAAGAATTCGGGGAAGATTCTGAAATAGACAGACTGGTCAGGAAATATGGTTACAGAGGCACTCCTGCCACACTCAAGGCCGTTAATGAAAATGACGAACTAAAGAGAAATCTGGGAGCAGCAGCTCATCTTATTCACGGGAGCTCAGAGGGGAGATTCTCTGTTACATATTGCCCGGGTCATATAACAAAAAAGGAAATTGAATCAGTTGGGTTTAAATATGCCGCACTGAATAAAATGATGAGCATATACAAACCATTTTTGCAGAAAGACGGATTTCACAAACTGGATAACGGGGAGGAATTCTGTATGATAACCAACCCCGCATTAGGTTTATGGAGTACCAGGGAAAAATTACAGAAATAAACAATATTAGAAAAATATAAACTTATACAATTACTTAATTATGAACAAATTATCTGACATTGGTTTAATAGGATTAGCAGTAATGGGCGAGAATCTGGTGCTTAATATGGAAAGCAAGGGGTTCCAGGTTACTGTATTCAACAGGTCTGTTCAAAAAGTCAATAATTTTCTGTCTGGCCGGGCGAAAGGGAAAAACATAACTGGTGCACATTCCATTGAAGAGCTTGTTGCCTCACTTCAGAGGCCAAGGAAAATAATGTTGATGATAAAGGCTGGTTCAGCAGTTGATGAAATGATCGAAACCCTCATTCCCCATCTCGAAAAAGGGGATATAATAATTGACGGCGGAAACACACATTTTCCTGATACAAACCGGAGGACAGCATATGTTGAAAGCAAAGGATTGCTGTATATCGGAACAGGTGTTTCTGGGGGTGAAGAGGGTGCTCTGAAAGGTCCTTCGATAATGCCTGGTGGTTCAGCAGCAGCCTGGCCAGCTGTAAAACCGATCTTCCAGTCAATTGCAGCCAAGGTTGATGATGGTTCTCCATGCTGCGAATGGGTGGGGGAAAACGGTGCCGGCCATTTTGTCAAGATGGTACATAACGGCATTGAATATGGCGACATGCAGCTTATTACTGAAGCATATCAGATCATGAGGGACCTGCTCCATATGAGTGCCGTTGAGATGCATCCTGTTTTCAAAGAATGGAACGATGGCGATCTCGGCAGTTACCTTATTGAGATAACCAGAGATATTCTTGCATATAAGGATACTGATGGTAAACCTCTTGTAGATAAGATCCTGGATACCGCAGGTCAGAAAGGAACAGGTAAATGGACTGCAATCTCTGCCCTTGATCTTGGCATACCTCTAACTTTAATTGGTGAAGCCGTTTTTTCAAGATGTCTTTCAGCAATTAAGAATGAAAGAGTAACGGCATCGAAAACACTTAATGGACCAAAATCAGAATTTAAAGGAGATAAAAAGGCATTCATAAATGATCTGAGAGAAGCGCTTTATGCATCTAAAATAGTCTCGTATGCGCAAGGATACGCACTTATGAAAGCTGCAGCAGAAGAATATAAATGGAAGTTGAACTACGGTGGAATAGCTCTTATGTGGAGAGGCGGATGCATTATCAGGTCAGTATTTCTTGGTAAGATAAAAGAAGCCTTCGTCCATAATCCGGATATCAGCAACCTGCTTCTGGATCCGTTTTTCAAAGATAAAGTTGAGAAAGCACAGAAAGGATGGAGGAATGTTGTTGCCACGGCTGCCCTTAATGGTGTACCAGTTCCCGCATTTGCTGCTGCTCTTGCATATTTCGACGGTTACAGATGCGAGAAACTTCCCGCAAACCTTCTTCAGGCACAGAGAGATTATTTCGGTGCCCATACATATGAGCGTACTGATAAGCCAAGAGGGGAATTTTTCCATACTAACTGGACCGGACGTGGAGGAACAACTGCCTCAACAACTTATAATGCATGATTATTCTATTATCGCTTAATAAAACAGGAATCATCAGGAGATAAATGGGTCGTGATTAATTCAGATCCTATGTCAGAAACTAAAACTCGAATAAAGGATATTGCAGCACTGGCATCTGTTTCAGTAGGAACGGTTGACAGAGTGCTGCACAATCGCGGGGAAGTAGCCCAAAAAACAAGAGAAAAGGTTCTGAAAATTGTAAAGGAGACGGAGTACTCACCCAACGTAATGGCGCAGGCATTAAAACTAAAGAAGAAATTTAGTTTTGCCTCTCTCCTGCCCGAGTCTAACGAAAATAACCCTTTCTGGATAAAACATCCGGCAGGGATGCAAAAAGCTATCCGGGAACTTGAACCTTTTCCGATAAGCCTGCATCACATTACCTTTGACATATTCAGTGAAGCTGATTTTCAGGCCAAGACAAAAAAAATCCTCAGCGATAAGCCTGACGGAGTACTACTTGCACCAATCTTTAAGGCTGAATCAATTTTGTTTTGCAGAAAGCTGAAAGAGGCAAATATCCCTTTTGTTTTTGTTGATGGATTCATTGATGAGACTGATTTTCTTTCATATACAGGTGAAAATATTTTTCAAAGCGGAAGGGTAGCAGGACAATTAACCGACATTGTAACCCCGGAGAAGGGTGATATCCTGCTGGTAAATATCGCCAGGAACCTGCAGAACATTCATCACCTGAACAGCAGGACACAGGGTTTTCTGAATTATTTTGAGACTTCAGGCAGGAATAGTGGTAAAAAAATAATGCTGAATATTTCTGACCCATCCCTGAGTAGTGTCTTTAAATCTTTGGAAAAGACATTCAGTAAGCATAATAATATTTGCTCTGTATTCATGACCGGGTCAAAATCACATCTGATAGCCAGCTATCTTCATGGAAAAAAAATACGGAATGTAAATGTGGTTGGATATGACCTGCTCGACATGAATGTGGCGTTTCTTAAGTCAGGGATCATTAAATTTCTTATTGGCCAAAAGCCGGAAGAGCAGACTTTCAGAGGGATTAAAAAACTTTTTGAGTATTTATCCCTTAATAAAACTCCGGGGAAGATAGAATATCTTCCTGTGGACATAGTAACTTCAGAAAATGTTGATTTCTTTTTATGAGACAGTATACCCCGGGATCTAAAATCAATTAAAAATTTAAAAAAATAAAGATTCGTGGTATTTATTCAGGAGGCCTGAATACTATATAGTTTCCTGTAAATACCGTTCTTGAGATTCAATAGTTCATTATGAGTTCCTGTCTCAATAATTTTTCCGTCGTCAATTACAATTATAGAATCAGCATTCTGGATTGTGGAGAGTCTGTGAGCTATCACAATGGAAGTACGGTTCTCCATCAGCTTTATAATTGAATCCTGGACAAATCTTTCTGACTCAGTGTCAAGTGCAGATGTAGCTTCATCGAGAATGAGGATGGGCGGGTTTGCCATAAGCGCCCTTGCAATACTTATTCTTTGTCTCTGGCCTCCACTTAACTTGTTTCCGCTTTCACCGACACTGTTCTCATAACCATTCTCAGTTTCTGTGATGAAATCATGTGCATGGGCGATTCGGGCTGCATACTCTACCCTTTCCATTGAAATCTCATCAACACCGAAGCCAATATTTTCCCTGAACGAAGTATTGAAGAGGATAGGCTGCTGACTGACAATTCCCATCAGGGATCTGAGATCCTTAATTTTAAGATCGCGAATATCCACCCCGTCGATAAGTATACTTCCCCGATCAACATCCATGAACCTTGGGATCAGATCCACAAGTGTAGATTTTCCACCCCCTGATTTGCCCACAATCGCAATTGTCTGACCTTTCTTAAGTTTAAAATTTATATCCTTAAGAACAGGTTCACTGTTATATGCAAACCAGACATTTTTGAACTCGATAGAATCATTAAAGGATTTAACCGGCAGTGCATTTTCTTTTTCAACAATTTTCTCATCAGCATCAAGTACCTGGTGAAGCCTGTCTACTGAAGCCATTCCCTTCTTAATTGCAAATGCAGCATTACCAATATTTTTTGCAGGAGGAATAACCTGAGAAAAGACAGCAATATAGGTTATTAGTTTGGCAGAGGTCATATACATATTCCCACTGATAGCCATTCGGCCACCGATGTACAATAGGACCATTACAACAATTGTGGTAAGGAATTCACTCAGGGGAGATGCGAGGTAGGCTTTTCGCTGAACCCTTCTGAATATCTTGGTATATTTTTCGTTTGTCGTGTTGAACTGGTTTTTCATTTTCTGTTCCGCATTGAAACCCTTTATGATCCTTAATCCGGAAAGAGTTTCCTCCACCACTGACAAAAGAGTACCCAGGCTCTGCTGCCCTGCAAAAGAAGCTGATTTGAGTGTTCTGCCCGCTCTTCCTATGAACCAGGCACTTATCGGCATCATGACAAGGGCAAAAAGGGTAAGCTGGTAACTCTGTATAAAAAGAAAAATCAGGAAGATCAATACAAAAAGCGGGTCCTTAAACAGAAATGTGAGTGAAGACATTATTGATGTTTCAATCTCCTGGACATCATTTGAGACCCTGGTCATCACATCGCCTTTTCGTGCATCAGTAAAATAGGAAAGCGGAAGTCTCAGTACCTTTTCATACATTTCTTTTCTGAGGTTTCTGACAGTTCCGGCCCTCATATATGCCATATTGTTATATGCCAGGAAAATGAAAAGGTTTTTAAATAAGCTTGCAAAGACAACGGCACCACAGACGAATAACAATGCGGTTGCCTTTCCCTGGGTATTAATTATATTAGAGAGAAAAACGTCTCGCATCTTTCCCACGGAGAACAGATCAAAAGATGTTGTACTTGTTGCTGCAGGTACCATACTCGGGTCATTGAACAGTATTCTTAAGAATGGTTCAGCCTGTGTAAGTACGAACAAAGCAAAAAATGCACTGATAATATTAAACAGCACATTCTTGAAAACCTGCCACTTAAAAGGTTTGAGGTATTTTAACAGCAATTTTATGTCTTTCATTTCAGGAGTTGCGATTAGATACCGGTGTAATTGAACGGAGTGATTTCCAGCAGTTCATTTTTTACTTTCTCCGGTATATCCAGTGATTCGATAAATATCATTAAAGCTTCTTGTGTTATCTTTTGGTTTGTTCTGGTAAGGTTGAGCAATGCCTCATAAGGTTTGGGATAACCCTCACGCCTTAATATTGTCTGAATAGCCTCAGCAACCACTGCCCAGTTATCATCAAGGTCAGCAATGATCTTGTTCTCATTCAGTATCAGTTTATTAAGGCCTTTAAGAATAGATCCGAGTGCTATGATCGTATGCGAAACAGGCACTCCAATATTCCGGAGTACAGTAGAATCTGTCAGGTCACGCTGAAGCCGTGAAATTGGTAGTTTTTCTGAAAAATGGTTGAATAGTGCGTTAGCAAGACCCAGGTTACCTTCGGCATTCTCGAAATCGATCGGATTCACTTTATGGGGCATGGCAGAGGAGCCTATTTCTCCTTTTTTGACTTTTTGCTTAAAATATTCCAAAGAGACATATGACCAGATGTCCCTGCACAGATCTATAAGGATCACATTGATCCTGCGCATATTGTCAAAAATGGCTGCAAGATTGTCATAATGTTCGATCTGGGTTGTCGGATTGGATCTGGTAAGTCCAAGTCTTTCATTCACAAAGCTATCGGTAAATGTGAACCAGTCGATATCAGGGTAAGCTACCTTATGTGCATTAAGGTTTCCTGTAGCACCACCGAATTTTGCAGAATAAGGGATCTGGGAAAAATACTTGGTTTGTTCGTCAATCCTTGCAAGGAATACCTCTATCTCTTTTCCCAGCCTGGTTGGCGAAGCAGGTTGTCCATGAGTTCTTGCAAGCATTGGAATATCTTTCCACTCCTCAACGAGAGAAGCAAGTGTCTCCCTTACTTCAAAGAGAAGCGGCATATAAACATTACTTGTTGCGTCTTTGAGTGAGAGCGGAATAGCAGTATTATTTATATCCTGTGAGGTGAGGCCAAAATGGATAAACTCCTTCCATTTACCCAGACTGGATTCATCAAAGATCTCTTTTAAATAGTACTCAACAGCTTTAACATCGTGATTGGTGATCTTCTCAATCTCTTTTATCTGTTCAGCCTCAGTCAGGTCGAAATTCTCATAAATCGCTCTTAGTGTACTGAAATTTTCCCTTCGGAAATCACTTAACTGCGGTAAAGGAATTTCACATAACGCTATGAAATATTCAATCTCGACCAGGAGCCTGTACTTTATCAGACCATATTCTGAAAAATATTCTGAAAGTTCCTCAGTCTTTTGCCGGTATCTCCCGTCAACTGGAGATATTGCAGAGAGAGCTTTTAATTCCATAGCAGTTTGACTGTTTGATTAATAAAAGTAAACGTCAAAATTACTATTTTTGATGTAGTAAAAAAACTCAATTGTCCGTTAAATTAAATTGAGGATAATCTAAAAGTTAAAAATCATGGAAAGTATTAGGATTTCAGCGGTTAAGTATGCTAATACCTATCCATTTATCTGGGGATTAAGGGAAAGCGGGTTTGATAAAAAGGTGATCCTTGAAACTGATCATCCGGCTGATTGTGCAAGAAAAGTCATTGAAAAGCGAGCAGACGTCGGTCTGATACCGGTTGCTGCGTTGCCATTAGTGCCTGATGCGAATGTTATCGGCAATTATTGCATAGGTGCAAATGGGAAAGTAAGAACTGTTATGCTTCTTAGTAATTGCAGGTTTGAGGAGATCGAATCAATTAATCTGGATTACAGGTCAAGATCTTCTGTTAACCTCACAAAGGTACTCGCCAGAAACATGTGGAAACGTGAATTCCGTTGGGTTGGAACCAATGACAAGTTCGATTTCCTTAATATCGGGAAAAATGAGGCAGTTGTTCTGATTGGTGACCAGTGCTTCCAGATGGAAAACTATTACACTGTTAAAATCGACCTTGCAGAAGAGTGGAAGAAGCATACTGGCCTCCCGTTTGTTTTCGCCTGCTGGGCAGCCAACAGGAAGTTGGATAAGCAATTTATCAAAGATTTCAATGAAGCTCTGAAGCTCGGGGTTGAAAATATTGATAAAGTCGCACACTATTTCAGAGATAATGGCATAATTGGGGAAAAAGAATTAAAAAAATACCTCTCAACAAATATTGATTTCATTTTTGACGAAGAGAATAAGAAAGGGATGAATCTGTTCCTGAAGCTCCTGAAAGAAGGCCCGGCAAATATTTAACTCTTTTTAGGAAGTCAGGCTTTCACTTAAGGTTTTTTATACTTACCTTTGTTTTTGATGCTGTTTGAATAAAAATTCTGATGGATTAAGAAAGAATAACATGGCACAGACACTTACATTTAATGAGCTAAGGAAAATTAAAGATCAGCTGCCGGCTGGAAGTATGAAAAAGATAGCCGATAAACTTGATCTTAATGAGGAAACAGTAAGGAATTATTTTGGTGGTTGGAATTTCGAAAAAGGTGAAAGCGCAGGAATTCATTTTGAAAAAGGTCCGGGTGGAGGCATAGTAACAATAGAAGACACTACTATTCTGGATATGGCAAGAAAAATGATAGACTGATTACCCTTTTGCTTGAGTTTTCAACATCTGAAGCAAAAGGTATTTTCCCTTTTGCTTTTTTATTCCATATTTAATGCCACTTGCAGAACAGATCTTTTCTTCAGATGAGAAATATAAAGCTCCTCTGGAAATGTTCTTTTGCAGAGTGTTTAAATCATTTTACCTTCCGTCTCATGACCTTAACCACCACAAACGTGTCTGGAAAAATGCGGAAAAAATACTCTATTCCCTTCATGAAAAAGGACTTAATTTTAGCCAGAAAGACATTGATAACCTGATAATTGCCTGCTATCTTCATGATTCAGGCATGGTTGTGGACAAAGGACCCAGTCACGGATCAGAAAGCAGAAAATTATGTGAACAGTTTCTGACTGAATTGAAGCTTTCAAGCGATGAATTTATTGATGCATTAACTTCAATAGAAAACCACGACAACAAAGGCTACAGACTAATTTCAAGACCGGAAGAACCTTGTGCTATTCTTTCAGTTTCTGATGATATTGATGCTTTCGGTTTCATAGGAATTTACAGATATCTTGAAATTTATATTGAAAGGGATCTTCCTCTAATTGAGATTGGCAGACTGGTTTGTGAAAATAGTTCAAACAGGTTTCGCAACTTTATCACCACCTACAGGATGCTCCCTGAATTGATTGCTGAACAGACAATAAGATATAACACACTGAATTCCTTCTTCGAAGCATATGATAAACAGGCGGCGTATTATAAATTTGACAGACAGGCAATCTCAGGTCATTGTGGTGTAGCTGAAATAATTAAAGAAAGAATTACCAAAAGTGAACCCATTAACCAGAGCTTTTTAACAGCAAGAGAGTACAATGATCCTTTGATTGAATGGTACTTTACCGAGCTGGAGAATGAATTATCCGGAATAACCTTGTGACCATTAATAAACATAACGATATACGACATGAATTATTCAATACCGGCTCCTTTTGATCCGGAGGATTTCAAAAATGAAGGCCATAAAATGGTTGATACTCTCGCTGATTACCTGCAAAAGACAATGAGTAAGGAGGAAAAAATTGTTCTGCCATGGAATGAACCGGATGACCTGGCAAAGATATTTTCATTCGATTCAGGCGGTGGGGAACATGAATCATTTCAGAGATTCACAAAAAGGATCCTCAGCCATACCAACCATCTTCACCATCCTCATTATATAGGCCACCAGGTAACTTCTCCCCTTCCTCTGACAGCTGTGATCCAATTCTGTACTTCTTTGCTGAACAACGGAGCTGCCATCTATGAAATGGGACCTGTTGCCATGGCAATGGAAAAAAATCTCATCAGATACTTTGCAGAAAAAATAGGTTTTCCAACAACTTGCGACGGAATATTCACACATGGAGGAAGTGCAGGAAATCTAACTGCAATGCTCGCTATCAGACAGAATATGTCTGATTATAATATCTGGGAAGAGGGTGTGAGAAGTGATTCAAAACCTGGATTTATAGTTTCCGACCAGTCGCACTACAGTGTATTAAGGAATGTTAAGATCATGGGACTGGGTGATGATTCAATAATTAAAGTCCCGTATGATAAGAATTTCAGAATGGATACCTCATACCTTGAATCAGCATTAAAGGAAGCAGAAAATAAAGGTATCAGGATTGTTTCTGTAATAGCCAATTCCTGTACTACTGCAACAGGATCCTATGATGATCTCGATATGATTGCTGATTTCTGTGAAAAACATGGGTTATGGATGCATGTGGATGGTGCTCATGGGGCTGCTGTGCTATTTTCTGACAAGTACAAGCACCTGATAAAAGGTCTGGAGAGAGCTGATTCTGTTATAATGGATTTCCATAAGATGCTGCTGGTACCAGGACTTAATACAATGATCCTTTTCAAAAACGGAGAGAAATCGTACGAGACCTTTGCACAAAAAGCATCATACCTGTTTAAGAAAACAGAACAGAACGAATGGTATAATAGTGCAAAGAGGACCCTTGAATGTACAAAAAGCGCTATGGGAGTTGTGGCATACACTGCTGTCAAGTACTACGGGAACAATTACTACAAAGAATATATTGACAGCAGGTTTGACCTTGCGGCCCGGTTTAGCAAGATGATTGAAGAAAGAGCGGAAATGGAGCTCGCAATAAAACCACAGGCTAATATTATCTGTTTCAGGTATGCGCCGAAAAGTATTCAAGGATCTTCACTTAACAGGATCAATGCCGCAATAAGGGATAAGATAATAAGAGAGGGGTCATTCTATATTGTGCAGACAGAACTGGAGGAGAAGATCTGGATGAGGACGGTTTTGTTGAATCCGGTTACGGATGAGAATGATCTTAGAGAGCTGATAGAAAGGGTTGTAGAATTGGGAGAAGGGTTCTCACGAAAGGTTGAATAACTAATTGTTACACAGAGTCACACAGAGTTAGAAAAGGGAATTCAATTTCGGGTGAAATTATACTACTTGATCATGAAGTCCAGGAGTGGTTTATCATTCAGGTAGGCGACAAGATTATCATTCCTGTGGAGCGGCCCTACTCCTGAGGGGGTTCCGGTAAATATCAGGTCTCCTGTTTTCAGAGTAAAGAAACGCGAAACATATGCAATGATCTCATTGACATTAAAGATCATGTCAGAAGAATTGCTTTTTTGCACTGTTTTTTCATTTATCACGAGCCTGAAATCTATATTCTGAATATCCTTAAACTCACTTACGGGTATGAATTTACCTATCGGAGCAGCGCCGTCAAAAGCTTTTGAGATCTCCCATGGCATCCCGGCTTTCCCAAGCTTGCCCTGAAGATCTCTGGCTGTAATATCAATCCCAAGAGTCACCTCGTCATAATACCTTCGGGCAAATTTCGCATCGATCCCCTTTCCCAGCTTACTGATCTTTATGACCAGTTCAACCTCATAATGAATATTTGTGGAAAAATCAGGAAGGAAAAACGGCTTGTTGTTCTTAAGCAAAGCAGAATCGGGTTTCAGAAAAACAACCGGTTCCTCGGGAAAGGGTGACCCCATCTCAAGCGCATGCCGCCTGTAGTTTAATCCAATACAAATTATCTTCATATTACTTAACTTTTCCGAAGTCCCTTAATTTTATCTCGGTAATTACTTTTTTTGTATAGAGAGGAAAATCTCCATTCATTATCCACGAGTAATACGCCGGTTCGTCACGGAAGACCTGCTCAACTTTTTTTCCTTTATGCTTTCCGAAGTTGAATATTTCAACTCCCTTTTCATCATATATTATTCTTCCCACAAGGTCAGCACTGATATTATGTGCACTGAAATCAGAAAGCTTCTCGACATCATTTTCAAGATCAGAATACATATCAAGCTGAGCCTTAAGCACTTCGTAGGTAGCCTCGGTATCTGCTTTTGATGAATGAGCATTGACAATTGTCCTATCACAATAGAACTTGTATGCTGCAGATAATGTTCTCTGCTCTTTTTTGAAGAAGATAACCTGTACATCGATGTATCTTCTATTCCTGAAATTAAAATCCATATTTATTCGCAGAAATTCCTCAGCAAGAACAGGTATATCAAATTTCAGAGCATTATATCCAGCCAGGTCGCAACCTTCAAGAAATGCAGCAAGATTCTTAGCTATTTCCCGGAAGGCAGGAGCAGATGCTACATCCTCATCAGTAATACCATGGATAGCAGTTGAAGCCGCTGGTATTGGCATTTCAGGATTAATCCTGGAGATCATCCATTCTTCTTTTCCCTCCGGACTGATCTTCAATACTGAAATTTCAACTATCCTGTCAGTAGCTATATTTATACCGGTCGTTTCAAGGTCAAGAAATGCCAGGGAACGCTTTAGTTTAAGCTGCATTGTCGGCTCAGGCGTTTATCATCATTGGCATCAGAAGCATGAGTACATCCTCTGACTCATTTTCAGCTTCAGCAGGAAGGAACAGTCCGGCTCTTGTCGGGTCAGCAAGCTCTATCATCACATCCGGTGAGGAGAGGTTAGCCAATATTTCCAGAAGAAATACGGATTTAAAACCAATCTCCATTTCCTCGCCTTCGTACTGGCATTTGATTCTCTCATAAGCAGATATTGAAAAATCGATATCCTGGGCGGATACCATAACCTGGTTTCCGGTAAGCTGCAGTTTCACCAGGTTGCTTGCCTGATTCGAGAATACTGATACTCTCTTCAGGGTGTTATAAAACTCAACCCTGTCGATAGTTATCTTTCGCGGGTTATTTCTTGGAATTACAGAGTTATAGTTGGGATAATTACCTTCAACAAGCCTGCATACAACCTTGTAATCAGACAGTGTGAAGAAGGCATTCTTATCATCATATTCAACTGTAACCTGACCCTCCTCTTTAGGAAGGATATTCTTCAAAAGTGAAGCCGGCTTTTTAGGAAGAATAAATGATGAACTATCATTTGCTTTGGCATCAGTTCTCTGGTATCTTACAAGTTTATGAGCATCTGATGCGACAAAAGTGATCTTGTCTGTTGAAGCTTCAACAAAAATACCCCCCATAACAGGACGAAGTTCATCATCTGCTGTTGCAAATAAAGTCTTTGATATACCGGCCAGCATTACATCAGCATTCAGAACAAATGAATACTTCTTATCTTTTTTAACCGAGGGCAGCACCGGGAAATCAATACCATTCTGACCGACAACGCTGAATTTACCATTCTCTGAGCTTATAACAATTGCAAGCGTTTCCATGTTTATATCAAATGTCAGAGGCTGAAGTGAAAACTCCTTGAGAGTATCCAGAAGTATTCTGGCAGGAATTGCAATGGATCCGTCGCCTTCTGCATTTTCAAGCTTCATTTTTGTGATCAGTGTTGATTCCAGATCAGATGCAGTGATTTCCAGATCATTTTTCTTCATTTGGAAAAGAAAATTATCAAGAATAGGCAAAGTGTTCTTTGAGCTGATAACTCTGCTAATAGCCTGTAAATGACCCAGGAGCTCGGTGCTTGATACTACAAATTTCATATTATCGTCGTATTTAAGTTTATTATTACAGTTTTTGAATAGAATATTTTATCTAACCCCTTGAAATGAAGCATCATTTGCCTTCAGATCAGAGCTATCAATATTACGAAAAAAAGAATTATCATCAAATAACCTGAGCCCACCAAAGTGAAAGAATTTTTACTCGCCCCGGGTCTCCCGCTCAATGTCATAAAGAATATTACAGGCTGTCTAATTAAAGAAGTAGGATCTTTTCTTCAGAACAGGATCAAGTTCCGGATATTTCATAATAAATAACTCATCCCTCTGATTTGTTCTGGCCCATACTCTGTCAGTATCCGGAATCCTGGTCCCATTCTCGGTCTTCCATTTCTCCCAGACAGTCAGAACAATATTATTTCCGTCTCTCCTGCTGACACTGATCCGGCAGAGAGGATTCGCCGATGTAATTGAGTTAATTTCGCTTTCAGTCATCGCGGAAGCCCAGGTTTCAAATGCTATTGAAGTAAAATATGTAAGATATCTCTTAACTTTTAAGGTATCCCATCCTGAAACTGGTTTTGTAAGATCTGTCAGCTGAAATGACTTCAGTGCGCATTCAATTCTGAATGATGCATTTTCTTCAGAAAATACTTCATTTGTCACAGATCCAATCTCTGAGGGAAGAATATGAAAAACCTGGTACGGTTTCCAGAAGAGTTCCTCAGCTATAAAATGGACTCCGATATCATCTTCATATCCAGGCATATATACTATGTATGGCTTTGAAGATGGTTTTATTTTCATTATGTTCCCGTAAATATTCGAATTGGTTTTATAAACATAGAAACTTCTTATCATTCTATGTCTTGAGAAAACGTTAACCCTCACCGGCTCAATATTTTTTGCAACGATCTCATTTTCAAATGTTCCGGAAGAAACAGGAGATTTGATCTTCATTTCTCTCAGAGTCTTCATTATGAAGATAACGACACTTTTCCTTGCTTCATCTTTTTTGTTTACAAACCATTTGTCGCCTGATTCCTCAATTGAAACTTTTTTCTTTCCCTGGATGAGTTCAATCCTGGTAATCCGTGCATCCGGTCCGACGGCAAATGATGTATTGTTTCTTCCGAAAGGCACTTTACTCCTGAAGACCAGGAATATGGCAATGCCAATTGCAATAGTTATAAGGGAATACCTGACAATATATCTGCCCATTATCATTTTCCAGTGTATTTCTTCCTACGAAGGAAATTATAAAGAAGTCCTGAAATGATTACAAGCAGGACAGGAACAAGAACATTGATGAGCTGGATTGCAACCCGGTACTCTCTGATTAAGTTCTTATTAAGAAGCCTGAGTTTCATCTCCCTCGATCTCAGCTCCATTATTCCATTATCATCGACAAGATAGTTGAGACAGTTGACAAAAAAATCCTTATTGCCGAATGTACTTCCGGAGTATTTATCAGGAGCGAGTGGAAGCGGTACCGGCCCGGAAGCGCTACTGTTTACTCCGTTCCTGATAAGGTCTCCATCGGCTACAATAATCATTTTTGAGGGTTTACTTTCTTCTCTGATCCTGAAACCTTTTTCCCCTGCAATATCATCTACCAGTCTGTTACGGAATGCCGAATGGAATCGCCCCTCCAGAAGAAGAGAAACAGGTAAGGATGATTTAATAAAGAGTTCAGCGGCCGGTGGAGAATTTGCTTCTTTCAGACTGATAAGCAGTGGAGGTTGAACAACTCTGGAATTTTGTGAAGTAGATAGCAGCACTGTCTTCCTGATTTCCGGATCCTGCCCTACTGTGTCAATATAGTTCACAAACCTGCCTAATACCTTGTTAAGGTTCCGGGTAATATTACTTTGTTGTGAAGGATTAAGCTTGGGATAATAGATCCATGGCAGATAAACCATCTGTTTACCATTTGAACCGGATGTAATGTTCATTGGTATCTGCATACATTCTACATCCTGAACAATAGAAGGATTTATCCTGACACCATATTTAAAAAGCTGATCCTCCAGTGCCAAAGGCCGGTAAAGGGCTATTGTCTCCCCGTAATTAAGACTATCCTCATCCACTTTCACCTCTTCCAGAAGCCACATTATCTTTCCGCCATTCATCAGATACTGATCAAGAACAAGCTTATCTTTCTCATAGAAAGCTGTTTCAGGTCCGGCAACAACAACTGCGGCATATCTGTCCAGGATACCCGGTTTCCCGTTGATCTTTCCCCGGTCGATTGTAAAGAACTTTGCAAGCCCCATTGTTGCATCAGCTACCTCAATCTCCGGAAGCTCCTTATTACCTTCAATGAATGCAACCCTGTAGACTGTATCAGAACAGAGTGTTGAGACAACCTGAATGATCTGGTACTCAAGACCTTCTTCTGAGTGAAGCAGGTTTTGTTCCGGTGATATATAGGTATTATTGCTCAGAAAGTTTACAGGTACCTCAACCCCATTATAGTTAATTATCATACCGGGGAAAATTATTTTCTGACTGACCCTTCCCTCATTGTCACGGGCATGGATATTGATAGGATTCAGTCCTTTATTTATCAGAGCATCGTACCGGGCATCCCTTTCCTTTGTATCCTTTCCGTCGGAAGGGTTGATGAATTCATAATCGACTTTCCCATGCGATGAAATATGGAATTCATCAAGGGTTTCCTTCACAGATCTTTTTAGTTTTTTAAAGGCAATCTCCATCTCCCCGTCGAGGTATACCTGTATAAACACATCATTTTTCAATCTCGAAAGTATCCTGTGCGTAGGTGCAGAGAGGGTATAGCGATTATCTTCGGTGAGGTCGATCCGCATGCGTAAGAAACTACTTATGATAACCGCTGTAACAGCAATAGCTAAGATGACGATAAACTGTGACCAGCTTCGTATCCTGATATTACTGTTATCTTTCATATTCAGCCCTTTGTCTTCCATTTTCTGCTAAGCAATTTTAAGCGGGTAGCTTCATTGAAAATAACAAGAACTGCTACAAAATATGTTATATCTCTTATATCTATTACACCTCTGCTCATAGATTTATAATGTTCATTTATTCCGAGGCTTATCATCAGCTCATCCAGATTTTTCATCCCGGGCAGATAAGCAAAGGAATCAAAACCAGCAAATAAAATGAAGCATAGCAAAATGGCTATAATAAAGGCGATAACCTGGTTTTCAGACATAGACGAAGCAAAAATACCTATTGAAGCATAGATAGCAGCAAGGAAAAATAGTCCGATAAACGCGCCAAGGGTACCTCCTGAATCAAGGTTGCCATGGTTCTCACCAAGAAAATAAACTGATAAGTAATAGATTAAACCTGGTAAAAGAGCAAGAAGAACAAGAGAAACTGATGCCAGGTACTTTCCATAAACAATCTCCCTTTCTGTTACAGGTTTTGAGTAGATAAGCTCAATTGTCCCGAGCCGTTTTTCCTCAGCGATCATTCGCATTGTAATTGCCGGAACAAGGAACAGGAAAACCCAGGGTGAAATGAAGAAAAGTGTATCAAGTCCTGCATATCCGCTGTCAAGAATATTCATTTCACCAGGAAAGATCCAGATAAAAAGACTGTTGATCAGGAGAAATACTATAATTACAATATATCCTGTAAGGCTACTGAAGAATCCTGCTATCTCTTTTCTGTAAATGGCAAGCATGTTGTGACGGTAATTTACAACTTGTTTAATAACTGGTCAAAAGTTAATTTATTTTATTGCTTTGATAACAATTTCGGATTTCGGATTGAGGCTACTGTTAAGGCTTCAAAATCCGCAATTCGAAATCCGAAATCCGAAATGTTATCAAATTTAATCGTCCTCCTTTACTTTTTTAACATACCCGATAT
>JAHEYW010000206.1 GCA_023251395.1 Bacteroidales bacterium | reverse complement strand
TACTTATCCAGCCTTGTTCGAATTCCTCCCTGGTGAACTTTATTATTCCTCGGGCCGGATCTCCAACTGTAACAATTGTTCCTGATCTTCTCTTTTGAATATCATAGACCACGACAAAGTGTTTTTGCTTCCAATGCACAATACAGGGGAGAAGGGCCTCCTTAGCCAGTTTCTCGAAGTCAATATTTACACCTATTGATCTGAATCCTATACTTTCAGCGACATCACTTATCGCAAGCATACTTACCCCGGTTCGTGAAATATATGATTTCTCACGAAGTGATTGCAGGCTGAAATTTTTACCATGGAATTTTGCAACCATCCTGAGACAGGTTGGGCCACAGTCCATGACATCAGACTGAAGATAGAATGGATATGTCTTCATTCCGGATTAAAAACATAAAGCTAAAAATAAAATATTAGAGAACAAGTGCATAACAAGGTATGGAAGATATCCCGTAAACATAACATACTGGTCTTAATTGATATCAGCCTGATAAACGAAAACCTGTATTTTATTAAAACCAGGGAAAAAGGGTACGAGAACAAATCGGTAAAGGAGATACTTCATGAGATGATGGGTTATACTGATTTTTCATATTTCTCGGGTCGTAAGGTCAGCTGCACACGAGGAGGTGGTATCTGCACAAACCGGAAGGAAATCTATATGCAAATGAGAGATCTCGTTCCATTGTTTGAAGGATTCCTTACGTATGGTGGCATGAGTGTCAGAGAGATCGAAGCTATGGCAGTTGGACTGTATGAAACGCTGGATATGGATGTTATCAGCCATTCACCTCAGTTCATAAAATATGCAGTTGATGCTCTTGTTGCAAAGGGGATCCCTGTTGTAACTCCTGCCGGCGGATTAGGATGTCATCTTGATGCAGGAGGGTTTATTCCTCATGTGCCTCAGACTGAATACCCTGCCGGAGCTTTAGCCGGTGCTCTCTATATTGTATCGGGTGTAAGAGGTATGGAACGGGGAACGATATCAAGTGTGAGAGATGAAAAAGGTAACGATATCCTTGCAGATGTTGAATTGCTTCGTCTTGCATTTCCCAGACGAGTATTCACTCTCTCGCAGGTTAAATACATGGAGGACAGAGTGACCTGGCTGTATGAAAACAGAAACCTGATTGGTGGACTCGAATGGGTTGAAGAACCTCCAGTACTCAGATTCTTTGTTGGAAAACTAAAGGCAAAAACAAACTGGCCCGAAAAACTCGTTGAAAAGTTCAGGAAAGACTTCGGGGACTCATTATAAGAATTGTGCGATTAAAACAGGTAGCAAGATTGCAGGTTTTGGAGAATCCGAATTGTTGGTTAATTTTGCAGTGAATTCGGGGTGTGGCGCAGTTGGCTAGCGTACTTGCATGGGGTGCAAGTGGTCGTCCGTTCAAGTCGGATCACCCCGACTAATACAAAAGCCCATTTATCTCAATATCTGATAGATGGGCTTATTTTATTAAAAATATACCGGAATTGTTTTCCGATTAATCATTTACCAGACTCCTGGCTTTCTTTCTCTTTGTCTTTTTCCTTGTCTTGTCTTAATCTGATTGCCTGATTAAGTTCTGCAGCTTGAATATCTCTGTTACGAGCATAATCTTCTCTCCGTTTTATTATGACTTTTAAATTTTCCTCTTTTAATAGAGGGAAATGTTCAGGTATTGTTAATTCTGTTTTCATGCTGCAAAGATACGAAAAAACTCAGCCATTCAGGCATATGACTCCATTAATCAAGAGTGTATAGCTTCATAAGTTGAATGGTGATTTGCGATAAACCTCACTGTCTGGTCTGATAAAGGCGATACATGTAATAATAATATTAATTTATTCATGCATATAACAGGTATCCTTTATGACCAATTTCACTCATAAAGCAACAAACTTCGTTATATCTGTATTCCGAAAAATGAGATAGAATGCTGATTTTATAAGCTAATAGAAATAACAACCGGCTTCATTGGACCCGTACAGCTTTTAATCCTGAGTATGACTGTATTTGCACCCTGGTCTAAAGGGCGAGAGACCCATATTTAAATTGTAAATCCAATTATCATTATATCATCGACCTGGGGAAGCTCACCCTTCCATTCATCAAAGGTTCTTTCAAGGTATTCCTTCTGTCCAACCATAGGTAAATTCTGGATCTGCAGCAGAACTTTTTTAAGATTCTTCCTCATAAATTTACGATGATCAGGGCCACCAAACTGATCTTCAAATCCATCGGATAACAAATAGAATCTGTCCCCCGGCATTATCCTGACACTTACTTTGTTAAATGGCTCCAGCCTGACATGAATAGCTGCCGGCATCTTGTCACCCTTTATTTCATATAATCTGAAACCTTCTCCTTCCGTCCAGGAATCTGCCAATTGAGGGGAGTTGCTTTCACGAATAATAAACAGGGGATTCATTGCTCCTGCAAAGTCCAGCATCATTTTATCCTTATCAATTGTTATAATGGCAATGTCCATACCATCCTTAGAATCACCATCAACTGATTGCTTCAGGGACGATATAATATTCTTTCTTAATTCATTTAGAATAATTTCAGGTGAAGTGGTTGATTCTTTGCCTATTATATCATTCAACATACTGATACCAAGCATACTTGTAAATGCACCAGGTACTCCATGACCCGTGCAATCAGCAGCAATAACTATTATTTTTTGATCCTCCACACCAAACCAATAAAAATCCCCACTCACAATATCCCTTGGTTTATAGAGAATAAAGAGATCCTGTAATTCATGTCTGACCCACTCCTCTGATGGAATAGCTGCAGTCTGTATTCGTTTCGCATACTGGATGCTATCCATAATATCTTTTTTCTGCTCAATAACTATATTGTGTTGCTTTTGTATCTCATCACGCTGATTTTCAATAAGATTTTTTTGTTTTACTACTTCTGCTGTACGTTCTGTGACAACTTGCTCCAGACGGTCACGCTCTGCACGAAGTTTTCTTTCACGATACTTGATATAGACAATTATTAATGATGCAAGTGCAATTACGCATGCAACATAAAACCATGTTGTCTTCCAGAATGGAGGAGTAATGATAAAATGATATATAGCTATTTTACTGCTTTTTGTGTTTGACCTGTCAGATGCAATCACTTTGAAAGTGAAATCTCCGGGTGGTAATCCAGGATATAGTGCTTCATTTTCTTTTCTTGGAGGAGACCAGTCGTTATCAAACCCTTCAAGTTTATACCTGTATGAAATTTCTTCTTTATCACTGAAAAACAAGCCGGTATAATGAAATGTCAGATGATTGTTTCTGTATGATAATTTTGGATTAAAAGGAAGTCTGGTCCATGGAATGATTTTGTAACCTTTATTTTTCCAGTCCACGTCATTAAAAAAAAGTTTCAGGTCAGTAATCTGTATTTCAGGAGTGGCTGTTGTTGGTATATCAAATTCAGGACGGTAAATTGTTATCCCTTTTACAGTGCCCAACCATATCTCATCTCCTATAGCAGAAATTGCATTAACATTGTTTTTAATCCCGGAGAATCCTTCTCTGAATCCATAATTATATACTGATTTAATATTAAGATCGGATGTCAGAAAGATACGACTCATTCCCTTGTCAGTACCTGAAATTAATGTAGTATCATTTTCAAATAGAAGGGAGTAGATATTATTTGAAGCCAGTAAACTATCGGAAACCATCTGATTGATATGTGTTTTTCCTGTTTGGTTTGTAGATAGACGGAATATCCCGCCACCAAAAGTTCCAACCCAGATATTTCCTTGTTTGTCTTCAGCAAGGCAATAGACCTTTTTCTGAATTAGCCCCTCCATTTCATCATAAGTAGTAAGTTTGTTTCCCTGGAATTTTGCCAGACCACCAAGGGTTCCGCACCATAAGTTTCCTTTTTTATCTTCGAGAAGAGCCTGGATCTCGTTATTAGGAAGAAGGTTATCTTTTGTATTTTTAAAGCCTGTTCCGTCATAGATGCTGACTCCTTTTTTGGTTCCGCACCAGACTATTCCTCGTTTATCGACTAAAATTGTATTGACATCATTATTTACAAGACCATCTTTTTCCTCGTTGAATATTCTAAAATCTTTTCCATTGAAACGGGCTATCCCATTTGAAGTTGCAATCCAGAGATTATTGCCCTTATCCACTGACATCGAATTTATTACGTTATCGGGTAGCCCTTCCGGTTTGGAAAATACTTTCATTTTATACCCGGCCCCTTCATGAGAAATTCTGAAAAGACCACCTCCATACGTTCCAATCCAGGTAATCCCGTTTCCATCCTGAACAATTGAACAGACGTTCTCTTCTTGAAGGCCCTCTTTCTTGGTAATATGATAAAACCTGTCTCCCAGAAATCTTGAGATGCCTGCATCCCCTGAAGAGATCCAGATATTGTTCTCCCTATCTTTGAAGATAGAAACTATCTGGTTCTTGAGCAGTCCGTTGGATGTACTTATAGAAATAGCTTTCTTATTGGCAAATCTTAGAATTCCACTTTCATTAGTTCCAATCCAGATATCATGGTCTCCAGGCAAGATACTCCATACAGTATTGGAGGTAGTGTTATTAGAATTGCTCAGGTGCTCTATATTGTTGATGTTGAGATTTTTAGTTACAGGTACTTTAAAAACACCCATGTCATAGGTACCAACCCACATCGTATTTAAATTGTCAGGAGTGATAGTCAGAATATGGTCTGATATAAAATTGCTTTGCCTGTTGAGCACAAAAGCATTTCCCTTTCCTTCTTCAGGAAGTATTGTGATTCCGCCACCAAAGGTTCCGATCCACAACCGGCTAAAATTATCTTCACTGATTGTGAATACATTATTGTTTGAAAGCCCCTTTTTAATATCGTAAACAGAAATCTTAACAGAATCATCTGAAACAAAACTGACTTTGTCGAGTCCGCCTTTTTCACCGGCTGTGCCGGCCCATAAGTTACCTGACTTATCTATGAAAAGAGTGACTACTGTATTACTGGACAGACCTTTTTGTTCATCAATTGTTATGAATTTGTTACCATCATAAACGGATATTCCAGCATCGGTTCCAAACCAAAGCCTATTACTTTTATCCTCAATTATCGACCGGACAATATTTCCTGCTAAACCTGATGATTTGTCGATTATATGGAAACTTTTACCATCATATTTACAGGCACCACTTCCTTCAGTACCAAACCAAAGGTATCCCCTGGAATCCTGGAATATACAATAAATTGTTGCCTGAGGCAATCCATTTTCAAGTGTTAAGTTCTCAAAATTATATTGCTGAGCATGGAGATATTGAGTCAAAATGCAGATTCCAAATATCAACCCAACCTTTTTCAGATTGGCTTTCACATTGGGAACAATTCCGGTCATAATGCTATTTTTTCAGAAAAATAAACTCGCCACCTTCGTCTCCTGCATTTTTAATTGCATTAAATTGTGGTGACTGGTCTGAATTGTTGAGGACCGGAATTTTTATATTATCGAACAACTGGCTGGCATCATAATATTTTTTCTGGTTCCCATCAAGAGCTTTCAGCAGGTAATAAGCAAAAATTGAATGTCCGTCTTTACCACTGTCAAGCACGGGTTCAACCCCACCTGAAGTAATTGCTTTTCTGGAGCTGATACTGTTAACCCTGGCATAGTATTTATCTGATTCTTCGAAAGGAATGGATACAGTATTTCCACGAAAGATATCTCCGCTGAAACATGCATCGGAAATCAGCAAAGTATGTTTTGATTTTATCCCGGCGAGAAAAGTCTGAATATCAGAATTGGAAATGTAATAGGAGGTAGAGGATACTGATGCATCGACCGGAACCCAGTAACCTTTATTTAATGCCCGGTTAAATTCTCCATGACCTGAATAATAAATAAGAAGATTATCGGTTTCCCTGACATTCTGCACCAGCCATTCAAGCTCCTTAATTATATTTACCCGTGTTGCCTGTTCATTAAATAATTCCTTGAGATAATCGAATTTGTATTTGGCTCTCAGTAACTGACTGATAGCTTTTGCATCACTAACGGCATTTTTTAGCAGGTTCCACTGACCTTTGTAATTATCAATACCAATTAT